>NZ_JBFUCB010000261.1:0-7794 GCF_056405435.1 Rhizobacter sp. P1_G5
GACGTGGTGGAGGTCGGCGGGGTCGTCATCGAGAGAGTCTTTCACGGCCGACCGCGGGTCACGCTGTCGGCAACAGGTACGTCATCAGTTGTCGTACAACAGGCCGAATGATTGGTGACGGGCAGGGGGCTTGTCAAGCTGGCGGGATGAGGGTAATCCCGAGGCTCGTGCGCCGCGCCGGGCTGCCAAACGGTGTCGTCAACGACGTACATTGTTGTACGACGACGGRCCGCCTTTGTCGATCCGCGGAAGCCCCGCAGGCCGGGGCGCCGCCTGTCGTACATTGAAAGCCCTTTCAACGACCCCGTCATGAGCCGTTCGATGCACGTTCCGTCTTCTCCCGCTGCGACCGATCTGCCGCGCCGCCGTCCGCGCAGCCTGGCCATCGGCCTGGTCGAGACGCTGAGCGCGCGCATCCGCGACAACGTGATGCGATCGGGCGACAAGCTGCCCACCGAGGCCGCGATCATGGATGAGTTCGGCGTCAGCCGCACCGTGGTGCGCGAGGCGCTGTCGAAGCTGCAGGCCGGCGGGATGGTCGAGACGCGGCACGGCGTGGGCACCTTCGTCGTCGGTACGGGCGGCACGCAGAATTTCCGCATCGATCCCGAGCAGATCGCCACCGCCCGCGAAGTGATCGCGGTGCTCGACCTGCGCATCGGGCTCGAGGCCGAGGCGGCGGGCCTCGCGGCGGTGCGCCGCACCGATGCCAACATCGAGGTGATGCGCGGCGCGCTGGCCGCGTTCTCGGCGGCCATCGAGCACGACGGCGACGCGATCGCGCCCGATTTCCAGCTCCACATGGAGATCGCCCGCGCGACGCAGAACGTGCACTTCGTCGAGCTGATGACCTACCTCGGCACGATGATCATCCCGCGCGCACGCCTCAATACCGCGAAGGTGGCCGGCGAGGGCCGGCGCGAGTACCTGCAGCGCGTCAACGTCGAACACGAGAGCATCGTCAATGCGATCGCCGGGCGCGACCCCGAGGCGGCCCGCGCCGCGATGCGCACGCACCTGGCCAACAGCCGCGAACGCCTGCGCCGCGCTGATGACGGCCCCCCAGTCGCTTCGCTCCTGCCCCCGAGGGGCGCCACCCCTGGGCCCGGCGGAGCCGGATCCCGGGGCGTTGCTTGATCAGCGCAGCTGTGTAGTGGCTTGCGGCAGCCTCTCTTGTGCCTCCACAAATGATGTTGTACGATGACTGACAACTAGACCCGACCGCCCAACTTCATTGGAGACGCGCATGTCACCCCAGGAACTCAAAACCACCATCTCGTCCGGCCTGCTGTCCTTCCCGGTGACGGACTTCGACGCGCAGGGCAACTTCCAGCCGTCGACCTATGCGAAGCGGCTCGAATGGCTGGCCCCGTATGGCGCGACCGCGCTGTTCGCTGCCGGCGGCACCGGCGAGTTCTTCTCGCTGGTGGGCGAGGAATACGGCCAGGTCATCAAGGTGGCGGTCGACACCTGCAAGCACAGCGTGCCCATCATTGCCGGCGTCGGCGGCCCGACCCGCCAGGCGATCGCGATGGCGAAGCAGGCCGAGGCGCTGGGCGCCAAGGGCCTGCTGCTGCTGCCGCACTACCTGACCGAGGCCGGCCAGCAAGGGCTGGTCGCGCACGTCGAGGCGGTGTGCAAGTCGGTGAAGATCGGCGTGATCGTCTACAACCGCGCGGTGTGCAAGCTCAGCGCGGCGAGCCTGCAGCAGCTGGCCGACCGCTGCCCGAACCTGGTGGGCTTCAAGGACGGCGTCGGCGAGATCGAGGCGATGGTGACGGTGCGCCAGAAGCTCGGCGACCGCTTCGCGTACCTGGGCGGGCTGCCGACGGCCGAGGTCTATGCCGCGGCCTACAAGGCGCTCGGCGTGCCGGTGTATTCGTCGGCGGTATTCAACTTCGTGCCGAAGACCGCGATGGAGTTCTACCGCGCCGTCGCGGCCGACGACCGCGCGACGCAGAGCCGCCTGATCGACGACTTCTTCCTGCCGTACCTCGACATCCGCAACCGTCAGGCCGGCTACGCGGTCAGCATCATCAAGGCCGGCGCGACGCTGGTCGGCCACCCGGCCGGCCCGGTGCGCCCGCCGCTGACGGACCTGACCGGTGAAGAAGTCGAGATGTTGTCGGCCTTGATCAAGCGCCTCGGGCCGCAGTAAGGATTCGCCGCGGGCCGGCCGAGCGCCGGGCCGCCCCAAGCCGGCCGGCATCCCCTCGGGGGATCGGCCGATGTACTCATTGGACGAGGGGCAGACATGTCTGAGCATCTGAATTACATCAACGGCGCCTGGGTCGCCGGTTCGCGCTTCGTGCCGAACATCAACCCGTCGGATCTCGCCGACACCGTCGGCCTGTTCGCGAGCGCGACGGCCGAGCAGGTCGACGAGGCGGTGAAGGCCGCGCGCGCTGCCGCACCGGCCTGGGCGCTCTTCAACGTGCAGGCCCGCGCCGACGCGCTCGACCGCATCGGCAACGAGATCCTGGCGCGCCGCGAAGAGCTCGGCACGCTGCTCGCACGCGAGGAAGGCAAGACGAAGCCGGAAGGCATCGGCGAGGCCGCCCGCGCCGGCAACATCTTCAAGTTCTTTGCCGGCGAATGCCTGCGCACGCCGGGCGAGCTGCTGACGTCGGTGCGGCCGAACATCGGCATCGAGATCACGCGCGAGCCGGTCGGCGTGGTCGGCATCATCAGCCCGTGGAATTTCCCGATCGCGATCCCGGCCTGGAAGATCGCGCCGGCGCTCGCGTTCGGCAACTGCGTGGTGTTCAAGCCCGCCGACCTGGTGCCGGGCTCGGCCTGGGCGCTGGCCGAGATCATCACGCGCGCCGGCCTGCCGGCCGGCGTGTTCAACCTGGTGATGGGCGCCGGCCGCGAGGTCGGGCAGGCGATCGTCGACCACCCGGGCATCGATGCGATCAGCTTCACCGGCTCGCAGAACGTGGGCAGGCAGGTCGCGCAGGCCGCGGTCGCGCGCGGCGCGAAGGTGCAGCTGGAGATGGGCGGCAAGAACCCGCAGGTGGTGCTCGACGACGCCGACCTGAAGCAGGCGGTGGAGCTGTGCGCGCAGAGCGCGTTCTTCTCGACCGGCCAGCGCTGCACGGCCTCGAGCCGGCTGATCGTCACTGCCGGCATCCACGACCGTTTCGTCGAGGCGCTGGCCGAGCGCGTGCGCGGCCTGAAGGTCGGGCATGCGCTGGGCGCCGGCATCGACATCGGCCCGGTGGTCTCGAAGGCGCAGCTCGAGCAGGACGAGCGCTACATCGAGCTCGGCCAGGCCGAAGGCGCGCGCCTGCTGGCGGGCGGCCAGCGCGTGAAGGCCGAGACCGAGGGCTTCTTCCTCGCGCCGGCGCTGTTCATCGACTCGACGCAGCGCATGACGATCAACCGCGAGGAGATCTTCGGCCCGGTGGCCTCGGTGATCCGCGTGAAGGACTACGACGAGGCGCTGGCCGTCACCAACGACACGCCGTTCGGCCTGTCGGCCGGCATCGCGACCAGCTCGCTGAAGTACGCGACGCACTTCAAGCGCCACGCGCAGGCCGGCATGGTGATGGTCAACCTGCCGACCGCCGGCGTCGACTACCACGTGCCGTTCGGCGGCCGCAAGGGTTCGAGCTACGGCCCGCGCGAGCAGGGCAGCTACGCCCGCGAGTTCTACACGACGGTGAAGACGGCCTACACCGGCGTCTGATCGGACCAGGAGCATGCGCACCGGGAGGTGATGCATGTCCTCTTGCCGGCGCCTCTTGCGGCGTCGACATCCCCGCAAGCTCGGTGCCTTCGCACCGCGCAGGATGCGTGGAGGTCGTGATGGAGTTGCTCAGATTGGTGCAATCCCAGGTTCGCCTGGGGGCCCCGCTGCCGTGGGGCGTGCGGGACGAGGCCGGCGTGCTGCTGCTGGCCAAGGGCCACGTGTTCGTCGACGGCGGCCAGATGCAGGCCCTGCTGCGGCGCGGCGCTTACGTCGACCTGGAAGAGGTGAAGGCCGCGGCCCGCGCGGCGCAGCCCCGGGAAGCGCGCCCCGCCAACCTGTTTGACCTGTGGGAGAAGACGCTGTGGCGGCTCGACCGGCTGCTGAAGAGCCTGGCCGAGCCGGGCTTTCCGGCGCGCATCGACGAGTTCGCGGGCAGCCTGGTTGCGTTGATCGAGCGCGATCCCGACATCGGCATCTTCCTGTCGGTGCGCAAGGACCGGCCGCGCATGCTGCTGTACGGGCTGACGCATTCGCTGCACACCGCGCTGCTGTGCTGCCTGATGGCGCGCCGCCTCGGCTGGAGTGCCGCGCGCACGCTCAGCATCGTGAAGGCCGCGTTGACGATGAATGTCGCGATGCTGGAGCTGCAGGGGCGGCTGGCCGCGCAGGGCGTGCCGGCGATGCCGCCGCAGCTGGAGAAGGTGGCACTGCACCCGCAGCAGGCGGTCGAGCTGCTGCAGGCGACCGGTGTCGACGATGCCGAGTGGCTGCAGGCGGTGGCCGAGCACCATGAGCGCCCGGGCGGCGGCGGCTACCCGCTCGGGCACGCGCAACCGTGCGAGATGGCGCGCGCGCTGCGCCTGGCCGATGTCTTCATGGCGCGCATCACGCCGCGCATCAGCCGGCCGGCGATCAGCACGCAGGATGCGGCGCGCCAGCTGTTCCAGGATGACGGCGGCGGCCCGCTGTCGATGGCCATCGTCAAGGAGCTGGGCATCTACCCGCCGGGCGACTTCGTGCAGCTGAAGAGCGGCGAGCAGGCGGTGGTGGTGCGGCGCGGCGACAGTGCGAGCACGCCGATCGCCGCCAGCATCACCGACCGCCGCGGCATGCCGGTCACGCAGACGACGCGGCGCGACACCGCGTGCCAGGAATTCGCGATCGTCGCGGCGCTGCCCGACAAGTCGCTCGCGGCGCGCATGCTGCCGGAGCGGCTGTACGGGCTGCCGGCCTGATCAGGCCTTCCTGCCCTGGTTCGCGACGGCGGCGGCAGCAGCGGCGGCCGCCGCGGCATCGCCCAGGTAGTAGCTCTTGATCGGCTTCAGGTTCTCGTCGAGTTCATAGACGAGCGGGATGCCGTTCGGGATGTTGACGCCGACGATGTCGGCATCGGCGATGCCGTCGAGGTACTTCACGAGCGCGCGGATGCTGTTGCCGTGCGCGGCGATCACGATGCGCTTGCCCGCCTTGATGGCCGGGGCGACGCTGTCGTTCCAGAACGGCAGCACGCGGGCGACGGTGTCCTTCAGGCATTCGGTCAGCGGCACGTCCTCGGGCCGCAGCTTCGCGTAGCGGATGTCCTGGCGCTGGCCACGCGGATCGTTCGCGTCGAGCGCCGGCGGCGGCGTGTCGTAGCTGCGGCGCCAGATCAGCACCTGCTCGTCGCCGTACTGCCTGGCCATGTCGGCCTTGTTGAGCCCCTGCAGCGCGCCGTAGTGGCGCTCGTTCAGGCGCCAGCTGTGCACCACCGGCAGCCAGGTGCGGTCCATCTGGTCGAGCGCGTGCCACAGCGTCCAGACCGCGCGCTTGAGCACCGAGGTGTAGGCCACGTCGAAGTCGTAGCCCTCGGCCTTCAGCAGCCGGCCGGCCTGCCTGGCCTGCTCGACCCCGGTGGGCGTCAGCTCGACGTCGGYCCAGCCGGTGAAGCGGTTTTCMAGGTTCCAGGTCGATTCGCCGTGGCGGATCAGCACGAGTTTGTACATGGCAGGCAGTGGTTGTGGGGCGGGCGGGGTGCGACCCCGGGAGGTAGAGCGGCGAATTCTATAATTCCGCCCTTTGCCTCCAACCCTGGGCTTCGCAGTGAAATTCCTTCTCGACAACTGGTATCTGTTCGCGGTGGCCCTGGTGTCCGGCGGCCTGCTGCTGTGGCCCTCGCTGCGGCGCGGCGCGCAGGGCAGTGCGCTGAGCACCGCCGATGCGGTGCACCTCATCAACCGCGAGAAGGCGGTGCTGATCGACGTGAGCGAGGCCGCCGAGTTCGCCGCCGGCCACCCCGCCGGCGCGAAGAACGTGCCGCTGGCACAGATCGAGACCTCGAACGCGCTGCCGAAGAACAAGGCCTTGCCCCTCGTGGTGGTGTGCGCGAGCGGCGCACGCGCGACGCGCGCGATCGGTATCCTTCGCAAGGCAGGCTACGAGAACGCCCGCGTGCTGGCCGGCGGCCTGAAGGCGTGGCGCGAAGCGAACCTGCCGGTCGAGAAATCGGCCTGAGGATTCAGGGGCACGCACCGTGCGGGCCCGTCGTTGGAGCGAAGCGATGCAAGCCGTGAAGATGTACACCTCGATGGTGTGCCCCTACTGCCACCGCGCCAAGCAGCTGCTGAAGTCGCGCGGCGTCGACCAGATCGACGAAGTGCGCGTCGACCTGCAGCCGGGCCTGCGCGACGAGATGATCGAGCGCACCGGGCGCCGCACCGTGCCGCAGATCTTCATCGGCAGCACGCACGTCGGCGGCTGCGACGACCTGGTCGCGCTCGACCAGCGCGGCGGCCTGCTGCCGCTGCTGTCTGGCTCGGCCGCCTGACACACCAGGCGTTTCAATTCGCCCCTGGCGCCTCGGACATAATCCGCGCCGCAGCCCGCGCATCCCGTCTGCGGGCTTTTTTCACTCGTCTTCGTCAATCGCGAGATCACCATGTCCGACGACACCCAAACCCCCGTGTTCCAGATCCAGCGCCTGTACCTGAAGGACCTGTCGCTCGAACAGCCGAACTCGCCGCAGATCCTGCTGGAGCAGACGCAGCCCCAGGTCGACATCAACCTCGGCCTGGCTGCCGAGCCGGTCGCCGACGGCATCTACGAGGTGAGCGTCACCGCCACCGTCACGACCCGCGTCAGCGACAAGACGCTGTTCCTGGTCGAGGCCAAGCAGGCCGGCATCTTCGAGATCCGCAACATCCCCGAAGACCAGCTGCAGCCGATCATCGGCATCGCCTGCCCGCAGATCATCTACCCGTACCTGCGCGCCGTCGTCTCCGACATCTGCACGCGCGCCGGCTTCCCGCCGGTGCTGCTGGCCGAAGTGAACTTCCAGGCGATGTTCGAGGCGCAGCAACAGCAGGCCGCGAACGGCGCTGCCGCGCCCGCCATCAACTGACGCACGGGTTGCCGCGGTGAAGCTCACCGTCCTCGGGGCCGGCGCGTGGGGCACGGCGGTGGCCGTGAGCACCTCAACGCGCCATGACACCCGCCTGTGGGTGCGTGATCCGCAGCAGTGCGCGCGCCTGCAGGCGCGCGGCGAGAACCACCGCTACCTGCCCGGCGTCGCGCTGCCGCCGGGGCTGGTGGTGTCGTCCGATTTCGACAGCTGCGTCGAGCATGCACGCGGCGGGCTGATCATCATCGCGACGCCGATGGCGTCGCTGTCCGAGGTGCTGCGGCGCCTRCCCGCCGATGCGAGCGGCGTGATGTGGTTGTGCAAGGGCTTCCAGGACAGCACCGGCTGGCTCGGTCACGAGGTCGCACGCGCGGTGCGGCCGACCGACGGCCGCGTCGGCGTGCTGTCGGGGCCGACCTTCGCGCTCGAGGTCGCGCTCGGCCGGCCGGCGGCGCTGGTGGCCGCGAGCGGCGACGCCGCGCTGTGCGAGCAGGCCGTCGCGGCGCTGCACAGCGATAGCCTGCGTGTCTACACCTCCAGCGACGTGCTGGGCGTCGAGGTGGGCGGCGCGCTGAAGAACGTGATGGCGATCGCCACCGGCATCGCCGACGGCATGGGCCTCGGCTTCAACGCCCGGGCGGCGCTGATCACGCGCGGGCTGGCCGAGATGACGCGGCTGGGGGGCGCGCTCGGCGCCCGGCCCGACACCTTCATGGGCCTGTCC
>NZ_JBFUCB010000262.1:0-7792 GCF_056405435.1 Rhizobacter sp. P1_G5
GTGCCGCGTGATCCACTTCGACCACCCGTGGCTGCTGGGCCTGCTGCCGCTGGCGCTGCTGCCGTGGTGGGCGCGTGCCGCGCAGCCGGTGCGCAACGCCTGGGTCGCGCTGCTGCCGCGCGACCGCGCCTCCGATGCCCTGCAGCGCGTGCTGAAGGGCGCGGCCGTGCTCGCGCTCGCGCTGCTGGTGCTGGCGATGGCCGGCGCCTACCGGCCCGAGTACACGGTGGAACGGGTCGGCCAGGGCGCCGAGATCGTGGTCGTGCTCGATCGCAGCCGCAGCATGGACGAGGGCTTCGCCGGCGCCCGCCTCGCCGCCGGCGCGGCCAAGCCGCGCGGCACCGGCCCCGAGGCGCTCGACTACTACATGAGCCTGTCGCCGGGGCGCTCGCGCGATGCGAAGGGCAAGGTCGCGCGCCGGCTGCTGTCGGCCTTCGTGACCGGCCGGCCCGACGACCGCTTCGGGCTGGTGGTGTTCAGCACGCTGCCGATGCGGGTGCTCGAGTTCACGCAGAAGAACGACGTGGTGCAAGCGGCCATCGCGGCCGGCGAGATCGGGCGCGGCCTGTCGGAGACCAACATCGGCCTCGCGCTGCTGGACGCGCTGTCGTTCTTCGACGAGCGGCCCTACACCGGCTCGCGCATCGTGATGCTGGTGTCCGACGGCGGCGACCGGCTCGATGAGGCGACGCAGGAGCGCATCGCCTTCGCGGCGCGCAAGCACCGCACCGCGATCAACTGGTTCTACCTGCGCTCGGCCAACAGCCCCGGGCTGAACGCCGAGGCCGGCGACCCGCTGGGCGCCGCCGACACCGTGCCCGAACACCAGCTGCACCGCTTCTTCCAGTCGCTGGGCACGCCGTACCGCGCCTATGAAGCCGACAACGACAAGGCCTTGCAGGCCGCGATCGACGACGTGAACCGGCTGGAGAACCTGCCGATCACCTACCTCGACACCGTGCCGCGGCGCGAGCTGTCGCCCTATGCCCACGGCATCGCGCTGCTGTGCGTGCTGCTGTTGCTGGGCGCACAGGCGCTGGAGATCAGGCGATGGGCCTGATGACCCCGCAGCGGCGCACGCGCACCGTGATCGCGGTGCTGGCCTTCGCGGCGCTGGCGGCGCTGGTCGACGGCGTGCACCTGTGGCGTCTGCAGCGGTGGAACGCGGCGATTGCCGCCGAGCCGCCGGTGGCCGTGGGCGGCACGCCGCCCGCCGAGCTGCAGTTCGCGCTGGCCCATGCGCAGGCTGCCAGCGGTGCGGCCGACGACGCGCTGAAGCGCTACCGCGCCTTGCAGGGCGATTCGGCGCTCGGCCAGGCGGCGCGCTTCAACAGCGCGAACCTGCTGGTGCGCCAGGCGCTGGTCGCGCGCGCCGGCACGCAGCCGGGTCTCGCGATCCCGCTGCTGGAGCTGGCCAAGGAGGGCTACCGCGAGGTACTGCGCAACGACCCCGGGCAATGGGACGCCCGCTACAACCTGGAGCGGGCCCAGCGCCTGCTGCCCGACCCCGACGAATCGCTGGTCGAACCGGCCGACGGCCGGCGCGACGCCGAACGCGCCGTCACGACGATGCGCGGCTACTCGCCGGGCCTGCCATGAAGATCAAGGCGTTCGACGCGCTGCCGGCACTGGCCGCGCTCGCGCTGGCCGCCACCTTCCTGGACCCGGGCGTGCGCATCGAGCGCCGGCTGTTCGAGCACGTGGTGGTGCTCGACATCACGCAGAGCATGAACGTCACGGATGAACTGCTGGACGGCAAGCCGGCGTCGCGCCTCGCGTTCGCGAAGCATGCGCTGCGCGAGAGCCTGCTCGCGCTGCCCTGCGGGTCGAAGGTGGGCTGGGCGGTGTTCACCGAGTACCGCTCGTTCCTGCTGCTGGCGMCGGTGGAGGTGTGCGCGAACCTGGGCGAGCTGCGCAGCACGCTTGCGCGCATCGACGGCCGCATGGCCTGGTCGGGCAACAGCGAGATCTCGAAGGGCCTGCACAGCGCGCTCGGCATCGCGCGCGACCTGCCCGGCAAGCCTTCGCTGGTGTTCATCACCGACGGGCAGGAAGCGCCGCCGCTGAACCCGCTGTACCGACCGGCCTTCGACGACAAGCCGGGCGAGGTGCCGGGGCTGATCGTCGGCGTCGGCGACCTGCTGCCCTCGCCGATCCCGAAGACCGACCCGCTGGGCCGGCCGCTGGGCGTCTGGCGCGCCGACGAGGTGATGCAGACCGACCTGCGCAGCCAGGGCCGCAGCGCCAGCGTCAACGGCGAGAAGCTGGCCGACGACGGTGCCGGCCCGCCGGCCTCGGGCCTGGGGGCGACACCGGGGCGCGAGCACCTGTCGGCGCTGCGCGAGGGCTACCTGCGGCTGCTGGCGAGCGAGCGCGGCCTGCGCTTCCATCGGCTGCAGGCGGCGCAGGGGCTGTCGGACGAGCTGTCGGCACCGGCGCTCGCGCGGCCGGTGGTGGCGCGCGCCGATGCGCGGGTCGCGCTGGCGGCACTGGCCTTCGTGCTGCTGCTGGCGCGCAGTGCGTGGCCGGTGCTGCAGAGGCTGCGTCAGGTGGCGGGGCGGAAGAAGCGGTCGGCCGCCGCGCCGGCTTCGGCATCGGACTGAACCGCGTCGGGCGGGCCGCCCTTGCCCCACAGCAGGCCGGCGAACGGCATCGCGAGGAACTCGGCGCACAGCTGGGTGGAGTCGATCATCGGCTGGGCCTTGGCGCGGTTGCCGCTGGTCGTGATCAGGTGCATGCGCTTCTTCGCCATCTCGGCCTTGAACGGCAGGCCGTCGACCCGCATCCACGCGCTCCAATGGTCGAGGTAGGTCTTCAGCGAGCTCGGGAAGCTGTACCAGTAGACGGGCGCGACCAGCACGAGGTCGGTGCAGGCCATCGTCGCGTCGAGCAGCGTGCGCAGGCCGTCTTCGGGCCACGGGTAGGTGCCGGCGGTGTGGCGCTGGTCGGTGAAGGGCTGCATCGGCAATTGCGCCAGGTGCAGCCAGGTCTGGGTGGCGTCGGCCGGCAGGCCGGCGGCCGCACGGCGGGCCAGCCATTCGGTGTTGCCGACGTGGCCGGGCTCGCGGGTGGAGGCGACGAGGAACAGGAAGTGGGACATCGGTGGCGTGGGTGGTGGGTGGCAACGAATGAAACGCACGCAGTGTTCCATGAAGTCAGGCTGACGCATGGCGCGGGGACAATGGCCTCCTCATCCGATATGTCCTGGAGTTCTCGATGTCCGCTGTTCGCCACCTGTCCTGCCTTGCACTGATGCTGGGAGCCCTGATCGGCTCGCCGGCCAAGGCCCAGACCACCGACGCCGCCGTCGTCGTCAACGAGTACGACGTGTTCGTCGACCCGGTCACCGCGTTCGCCTTCATCAAGCTGCCGGCAGGCTGGAAGTTCATCGGCAAGCTGGATGCCGCACAGCTGCGCAACCTGCCGCCGGGGACGCTGACCTCGCTGCTGCCGCCGGACGACGAGGCGGCGAAGCTGGCGGCGAACTCGACGAAGCGAAAGGGTTGACTACAGGCCCTTCGCGCTCGCGAGCCCCTTCGCGCCCGTCAGCACGATGCCGTCCAGCACGGCATCGGTGAAATCCGCGCCGCTGACATCCGCGCCGCTCAGGTCGGCCCCCGCCATCTTCGCGTTGAAGAAGTTCACGCCGCGCAGGTTGGCGTTGACGAGCTTCGCGAACGACATCATCGACCGGTTGAGATCGGCCCCTTCCAGGTCGGCCTCGCCCAGGTCCGCGCCCGACAGGTCGGTGCGCATCTGCCCCATGCCCTGGTTCTTGATGTTGACGCCGAGGTTGGTCTTGACCAGCTTCGCGCGCCGCAGGTTCGCGCCCGGAAAGTCGGCAATGACGCGCGCCCCGCTCAGGTCGGCGCCCTCGAAGATCGGCGGCGCCTTCACCGCGCCGCCCAGCACCACCACGCTGAGCAGGCTGGYGCCCGCGAGCGTCGCGCCGCTGAAGTCGGTGCCCATCAGCCACGCGCCGTTGAGGTTCGCTCGCGTCAGGTCGGCACCGTTGAACTTGCTCAGCACGAGCTTCGATGCGAACAGGCTGGCCCCCACCAGCCTCGCCCGCCGGAAATCGAGGCGGCTCAGGTCGAGGTCTGACAGGTCGAGCCCCGACAGCTCGGCCGGCCCCGGCGCCGCGGCCAGCCGCTCGCGCACCTGCTCGACGCTGAGCTGTGCAGCCCCCACGCGCCGGCTGCCCATGCCGAGCAGCACGGACGCGATCGCGATGTTCCAGACCCTTCTGCGCACAGTGTTTGCTCCGGTGGAACGATGATGCTGGGCGGTGCCGCGCCAAAGATCAAGGCCGGCAACCCTGCCCAAGGAGATCGACATGACCCAGTGGCGCAAGAAGACCCCCGACGAGACCTACCCGCCCGAAGAGATCGAGGCCCGGCTGAAGGCCGAGCTGCCGAAGTGGACCTTCGAGGACGGCTGGATCCGCCGCAAGTACAAGACCGGCGGCTGGAAAGGCACGCTGATGGTGGTGAACACCGTCGGCCACCTCGCCGAAGCCGCCTGGCACCACCCGGACCTCACGGTCTCGTTCGCCTTCGTCACCGTCAAGCTGATGAACCACGCGGCCAAGGGCATCACCGACAAGGACTTCGCGCTCGCCGCGAAGATCGAGGAGGTGGTGATGTGGCAGCCCGGCGCGGTGGAAGGCTCGGCCCTGGAAGGCACGCCCGACGATCCGCGCTTCAAGTACATCAAGTACGACTGAAGCCGCGCATGACACTGTGTCACCCGGGCGGAACAAGCCCAGGCTCCCGCACGCCTTCCAGACCCGCTTTCCGGGGTAAACCCCAGCGGAACGGGGATTGCTTAGCCAGTCTTCAATGCCTGCCTCTGCCACCGACCACCACCGCCTGCTGAAGCTTCGCGCGCCGGGCCGCCTGCACCTCGGGTTCCTCGACCCGGCGGGCACGCTGGGCCGCCGCTTCGGCAGCCTGGGGCTGGTGATCGACGGCATCGCGACCGAGCTCGAGTTGAGCGCCGCATCCGCCGACGAGGTGCTGGCCGCCGATACCGCCGCCGAGGCCGAGATCGACCGCGCGAGCCGCTTCCTGCACACCCTGCGCGAGCACACCGGCCTGCGCACGCCGCTGCGCCTGCAGCTGTCGCGCGTGCTGCCGCCGCATGCCGGCTTCGGCTCGGGCACGCAGCTCGCGCTGGCGATCGGGCGCGTGTTCGCGCAGTGGCATGGCCTGGCTCTGAGCAGCGTGACGCTCGCGCACTGGCTCGCCCGCGGCCTGCGCTCGGGCATCGGCATCGCCGGCTTCGACCAGGGCGGCCTGCTGGTCGATGGCGGCCCGGGCGCCGACGGCATGCCGGCACCGCTGCTGTCGCGCATCGCGTTCCCGGCCGCCTGGCGCGTGCTGGTGGTCCAGGACGAGCGCCACCGCGGCCTGTCCGGCCCGCAGGAGAAACAGGCCATCGCGACGCTGCAGCCGCTGCCGCAATCGCTGTCGGCCGACATCTGCCACCAGGTGCTGATGCGCGTGCTGCCCGGCGCGGCCAGCAGCGAGTTCGCCCCGTTCGCGGCCGGCATCAACCGCGTGCAGCAACTGCTCGGCGAGCACTTCGCGCCGGCGCAGGGCGGCGCGTACACCAGCGCGGCGGTGGGCCGCGTCGTGCAGTCGATCGACGGGGCGGCCATCGGCCAGAGCTCGTGGGGGCCGACGGGCTTCGCGATCCTGCCGTCGCAGGCCGCGGCCGAGGCCGCCCTGTACACGCTGCGGGCCGATCGCCTGCTCGAACCCGGCGTCACGGTGAGCATCGTCGCCGGCCTCAACCGTGGCGCGCTGCTCTCCGAGCACGCCTGCGAACCCCATTGAAGAGCGCACCATGGAACGCCCCTACATCCTCCACATGTTCACGCCGGGCCGGCAGATGAGCCCGTTCGACGTCAACATGGCCGCCGACGCCGGCTACCAGGTGATCGCGCCGTACTGCGACGCGACGCTCGACGACATCACCGCGCTGACGCAGGACGCGATCTTCTCGCGCGGCCCGAAGGGCGTGGCACGCACCGGGCTGTTCATCGGCGGACGCAACGCGATGCTCGCGGCCGACATGCTGGAGCGCGCCCGGGCCTCGATGGTCAAGCCCTTCGTCGTGTCGGTGATGGCCGACCCGAGCGGCGCCTACACCACCGCCGCGGCGATGGTGGCCTGCACCGAGGCCGCGTTGCAGAAGCAGCACGGCCACGGCCTCACCGGCCTGCGCCTGGTGGTGCTCGGCGGGCTCGGCCCGGTGGGCCGCATCGCCGGCGTGATCGCCGCGCAGGCGGGCGCGCGGGTGTCGCTGTCCAGCCGCAGCGGCGCCGCCGCGGCCGAGGCCGCCGCGCAGGAGACCGGCACGCGCTTCCAGGTCGCGCTGCACGGCGTGTCGGGTGCCGACCATGCGGCGGTGCGCGCCTCGCTCGCCGATGCCGACGTGGTGCTGGCCTGCGCCGCGGCCGGCGTGCAGGTGGTCTCGCCCGAGGACCTGAAGGCAGCGAAGCGGCTCAAGGTGGCGGCCGACGTCAATGCCGTGCCGCCGGAAGGCATCGCCGGCGTCGGCGTGATGGACGACGGCAAGCCGCTGGCCGGCAGCTCTGCCGTGGGCATCGGCGCGCTCGCGGTGGGCAACGTGAAGTACCAGACGCAGCACCGCCTGCTGGTGCAGATGCGCGAATCCGACAAGAAGGCGCTGGTGCTCGGCTTTCCGGAGGCGTTCGCCACCGCGCGCGCGTTCCTCGCGGAGCGCGCGGCCGGCGAAGCGGTTTGAATCGCCCATCCGCCGGCGTGATCGCCGTCGCGGCGCTGTCCGCCCGCATGATGGCCGAGGCCGCCGTGCGCGACGGCTTCGACGTGGTCGCACTCGACCTGTTCGGCGATGCCGACACGCGCCGCGCCGCCTCGCGCTGGATGAGCCTGGGCGAGCCCGCCACGCTCGCGATCGACGACGCGCGCACGCTCGCGGCACTCGGCGAGCTGGCGCAGCGCGGCGACGTGCGCGGCTGGGTCGCCGGCAGCGGCTTCGAGGGCCGGCCGCGGCTGCTGGCCGAAGCGGCGCAGCTGCTGCCGCTGGTCGGCACGCCGGTGTCGGCGGTGTGCCGCGTGCGCGACCCGGCACTCTTCTTCGGCTTCCTCGCGTCGCATGGCATCCACCACCCACCGGTGCGGCTGGGCGCCTTGTCGCGCACGCTGCCGGACGACGGCTCGCACTGGCTGACCAAGGACGCGCTGGGCAGCGGCGGCTGGCAGGTGAGCTGCGCCACGCCGCAGCGGGTGGCCGAGATGCCGGCGCAGCACTACCTGCAGCAGGAGGCGCCCGGCGTGCCGATGTCGGCCACCTTCATCGGCAATGGCCGCCGCGCGGCGCTGCTCGGCTTCAACGAGATCACGGTGCGCCGCTTCGGCACGCGGCCGTTCGTGTTCTGCGGCGTGGTCGGGCCRGTGCCGCTCGAAGGCCGCGCCGCAGCGCAGGCACGCGCCGCCGTCGACGCGCTGACCGCCGGCTTCGAACTGCGCGGCCTGTGCAGCCTCGATTTCATGCGCGACGGCGACGAGATCGCGGTGCTCGAGGTCAACCCGCGCCCGCCGGCCAGCATGGCCTTGTACGGCGACGGCGTGATGGCGGCCCATGTGCAGGCCTGCCTGCACGGCGTGCTGCCGGCACCGCGCACCGGCCGGGATCCCATCAACGGCACCGAGATCGTGTTCGCACGCCACGGCGGGCGGGTCGACGAGGCGCTGGCGCAGCGGCTCGCTGCCTGGCCCGGGGCGCACGACCTGCCGTGCGC
>NZ_JBFUCB010000263.1:0-7760 GCF_056405435.1 Rhizobacter sp. P1_G5
GCGCCAGCCGGCCTGGGCCGAGACGGCCTATGACGACTTCGCGAAGCGCTTCCCGCCGGAGATGCGCCTCGAGCTGAAGGCCGTCAAGGCCGAGACCCGCGGCTCGCGCACCGCCGAGCAGATGATGGCGGCCGAGGCCGCCCGCATCGAGGCGGCGCTGCCGAAGGGCGTGCGCCGCGTCGTGCTCGACGAGCGCGGCGACCGGCTGACCAGCGTGCAGCTGGCCGCCCGCATGAAGGCCTGGCTGCCCGACGGGCGCGACGTCGCCTTCCTGGTCGGCGGCCCCGACGGGCTCGATGCCGGGCTGAAACGCAGCGCCGACGAGACGATGCGGCTGTCCGACCTGACGCTGCCGCATGCCTTCGCGCGCGTGCTGCTGGCCGAGGCGCTGTACCGGGCCTGGACGCTGACCGTGAACCACCCCTACCACCGCGAATAGCGGACCCGGATGCCCGACGCCCCGCTGCACGACTTCATCTACCTTGCGTCGCAGAGCCCGCGCCGCCGCCAGTTGCTCGACCAGGTGGGCGTGCGCCACGAGCTGCTGCTGCCCGATGCCGACGAAGATGCCGAGGCGCTCGAGGCCGAGCGGGCCGGCGAACTGCCGGCCGATTACGTCGAGCGCGTGACCCTCGCCAAGCTGGCCGCCGCGCGCAAGCGCCATGCGGCGCGCGGCCTGCCCGGCGCGCCGATCCTGTGCTCGGACACCACCGTCGCGGTGGGGCGCCGCATCCTCGGCAAACCGGCCGATGCCGACGACGCGCGCCGGGTGCTCGGGCTGCTGTCGGGCCGCACGCACCGCGTGCTGACGGCCGTCGCGCTGGCCCACGGCCGGCGGCGCGAGCTGCTCGTCAACGTCTCGCGCGTCGAGGTGGCGCTGCTGCCGCCGGCGTGGATCGAGGCCTACATCGCCAGCGGCGAGCCGTTCGGCAAGGCCGGCTCGTACGCGATCCAGAGCGCGATGGCGGGCTGGATCCGCCGGATCGACGGCAGTCACTCCGGTATCATGGGTTTGCCCCTGTACGAAACGGCCCAACTGCTGAGACAAGCGCGCGTCAGGTTCTGACGCCGCCGCCACAACAAGAGCGCCCATGCAAGACATCCTCATCAACTGGGCACCCCAAGAGACCCGTGTCGCGATCGTCGAGAACGGCGCGGTGCAGGAACTCCACCTCGAACGCACGCTCGAGCGCGGCCTCGTCGGCAACATCTACGCCGGCCGCGTGGCCCGCGTGCTGCCGGGCATGCAGTCGGCCTTCATCGACATCGGGCTGGAGCGCGCCGCCTTCCTGCACGTGGCCGACGTGCACGTGGTCGGCAGCGGCCCGCGCAACGACCATGCGCCCGGCGCCGCGCCGCCGCCGCCGATCGAGCGGCTGGTGTTCGAGGGCCAGACGCTGACGGTGCAGGTCMTCAARGACCCGATMGGCACCAAGGGCGCGCGGCTGWCCRCGCARATCAGCATYGCCGGSCGSATGCTGGTGTTCCTGCCGCAGGACGACCAYATCGGCATCTCGCAGAAGATCGGCTCGCACGAGCTGCGAGACCAGCTGCGCACCCGCATGAACCAGCTGACCGGCAAGACCGAGGACGGCCAGCCGCCGGCCACCGCGTATGCGGGCGGCGGCTTCATCCTGCGCACCAATGCCGAGGACGCGACCGACACCGAGCTGGGCGACGACATCGCCTACCTGCGCAAGACCTGGGGCGCGATCCGCGAGCGCAGCTTCAAGTCGCCGCCGGGCACGCTGCTGCACCAGGACCTGAGCCTGGTCGAGCGCGTGCTGCGCGACCTGGTGAACGACGCGACGCAGTCGATCCGCATCGATTCGCTGATGCAGCACGAGCAGCTGGTGGCGTTCGGCGCCGAGTACACGCCGGGCTCGGTCGGCAAGCTGCAGCACTACAAGGGCGAGCGGCCGATCTTCGACCTGTACAACATCGACGAGGAGATCGCGAAGGCGCTGGCGCGGCGCGTCGACCTGAAGTCGGGCGGCTACCTGATCATCGACCAGACCGAGGCGCTGACGACGATCGACGTCAACACCGGCGGCTACGTCGGCGCGCGCAACTTCGACGACACGATCTTCAAGACCAACCTCGAGGCCGCGCAGGCSATTGCSCGCCAGCTGCGGCTGCGCAACCTGGGCGGCATCATCATCATCGACTTCATCGACATGGCGCGCGAGGAGCACCAGGGCACGGTGCTCGGCGAGCTGCGCAAGCAGCTGGCGCGCGACCGCACCAAGATCACGGTGAGCGGCTTCACGCAGCTGGGGCTGGTCGAGATGACGCGCAAGCGCACGCGCGAATCGCTGGCGCACATGCTGTGCGAGCCGTGCCCCACCTGCGGCGGCAAGGGCCAGGTGAAGACGCCGCGCAGCGTCTGCTACGACATCCTGCGCGAGATCCTGCGCGAGGCGCGCCAGTTCAACCCGAAGGAGTTCCGCGTGATCGCGGCGCCTGCGGTGGTCGAGATGCTGCTCGACGAAGAGAGCCAGCACCTGGCGGGGCTGAGCGACTTCATCGGCAAGCCGATCTCGCTGCAGGCCGAGGCCGCCGGCTCGCCGGAGGCGTATGACATCGTGCTGATGTAGCGGCTGCGGGGGCGAGGCCTACTTGACCGCCTCGAATTCCCACAGCAGGTGCGCCTTGCGGTGCTCGTTGTTGCCGAGGTCCTTGCCGCGCAACCGCCGCACGCCGTCGCGCACCGCATAGGCGATCCAGCGCAGCGGTTCGCGGCGCTTGCGCCGCTGGCGTTCCAGCGCCTCGCGTTCGGCGGCTTTCTCCGGCCCGGTGAAATCCAGGTTGTGGTGCCGAACCCATTGCGCGCGCACCAGCCGGAAGCGGCCTTCGAAGCCGTAGATGCGGCCGAAGGGCGTCTCGCCGCAGAAGTACTCATGCGTGCGGTCGGTGATGATGTTGACGTGCGTCGGGTCCTGGAACGCCTCCGGTTGCGGGTAGGCCGGCGTCACCGCATACAGCCGGCCGCCCGGCGCCAGCACGCGCCAGATCTCGTTCATCAGCGAGATGAACGGCAGGATCGTGCGGCGTTCGTCGGGCACCGCCAGCACGCGCGGGATGTGCTCGATGAAATCGAAGGCCGAGACCGAGCCGAACATGCCGTCCGGATAGGGAATCGGGTCGAGCGCCAGATTGGCTTCCCGCGATTCGAAATCGGGTGTCGGCGGCAATGCGCGGATGTCGACGCCGAACAGCCGCTGTTGCCGGTAGGGATTGCGCGGGAACTTGCCGCAACCCAGGTCGAGGTGGGTGTCCGGCAGGCCACCGGGCAGAGTCGGCAGGACTTTGGAATCGTGGGTCATGGCATGTTTTCGGCGGGCGTGTGGGTGAGCTCGGCAATGATGTCCAGCATCTGCGTGCCCCGGTGTGTATCGGGTTCGAGGTAGGTGCCCTCCGCCCATTCGTTCCACGCGTTGAAGAACACGAAGGGTTGCTCGGCCCTGCGCGCCTTGGCCAATTGTGCGGCGAGGCCATTGCGGAACGCCTCCGGGCTGAAGTTGCGCAGCACCAAGCCGCGCTTGCCGCGCCGCGGGCTGTTGTCCCAGTCGGCGAAGGCCCCCGGATACACGCGAGGGCGTGAGGGGCGGCGACTGATCAGTTGCCACAGCAGCCGGTAGTCGTGGGAATCGAGGCGGTGCGGGCGTGCATCGGGCTGAAACCAGCGGCGCACCTTGGCCATCTGGCGGGTGACCTTGTGGCGCAGCCGGTACCAACGCGGCTGATCGTGCCTGAGCGTGTACATCGGCTCGAACTCCACCGCCGCATCGGCCAGGTCCAGGCGCGTGTCGGCGTCGAAGATGGTCAGCATCGAGACGAGGTGCAGGCCAGGCAGGCCCGCCTCGATCGCGAGAACTCGCCAGCGCGCGAACATCGGCTCGAGCACGGGAATGCTCCCGCAGCGGTAGACCAGCAGCATCGGCTGGCCGTCGACGCGGATGTAGCGCGGGTCGAGGAAGGCGCGCAGAAGGTAGGCGAAGTGCTTGTCCCAGTCGGCCTCGTTGCCGTAGTCCTGGGGCATCAGCACATCGCGCTCACCGCCGTCCCAGGCCCGGGTCCAGGGCTCGTTGGCCCAGGCGAGGCAGAACGGGAAGTCCGGGCCGCCGTCCTCGAGCAGCGCGAGGATCGGGCGCTGCAGCAGCTGCTTGCCGTTGAACCAGTAGTGGTAGTAACAGAAGCCGTGCACGCCGTGGCGGCGCGCCAGGTCGGCCTGCCATTCTCGCGTTTCGCGCTGCATCATGTCGTAGTAGCGGTCGGCGGCCGGCACGCGCGGCTGGAGGTGCCCGCGGTACAGCGGTTCCGCGCGGCGCACGTTGGTCCATTCGGTGAAGCCCTGGCCCCACCAGCGGTTGTTCTCTTCGACCTCGTGGAACTGTGGCAAGTGGAATGCGATGATCTTCGGCTCGGAYATGGGATGGCGAAAGACTTCCGTCTTTGTGACTCCAGATGTCGAAGTCTAGTGGGCTTGCCGCACCACCCCTGCACAGCCATTCATCCGCATTAAGGATGGCCTGCAGCAGCGACAATCCGCCGACAATCCGCACCAGCCCGTTGATTCCGCCGACATGACCTCCTTGAGCCTTCCGCAGGTGACCCTGTGCTGCGTCGACTCGACCCCGCGACTGGATTGGTCGCTGAAGGCATTGCAGCATTGCCTGACGCAGGTTTCGTTCGGTGACGCGTTCCTCTGCACCGATCGCGCGTCGCTGGCCGGCCGCGCGCTGCCCGATGGCGTGCGCTGGGTCGAGATCCACCCGCTCGACAGCATCGAGGCCTATTCCGACTTCATGATCAAGGGGCTGGCGCCGCACCTGCGCACCAGCCACCTGCTGGTCGTGCAATGGGACGGCTACGTGCTGAACCCGGCCGCCTGGCGCGAAGAGTTCCTGTCGGTCGACTACATCGGTGCGCCGTGGAACCACATCCCCGAGCCCTGGAAGGTCGGCAACGGTGGCTTTTCGCTGCGTTCCGCCGCGTTGCTGCAGGCCCTGCAGGACCCGGCGATCCGCCCCGAGCATCCCGAAGACCTCTGCATCTGCAAGACGAACCGGCCGGCGCTCGAGGCGAAGGGCCTGCGCTTCGCGCCGCTGGGGATGGCCGGGCGCTTCGCGGTCGAGGACGGCCCGCTGTCGGCCGAGGTGTTCGGATTCCACGGCCCCTACCACCTGCCTTCGCTGCTGCCACCGGCCGAGGTGCTGGCCTTCGTCGAGTCGCTGTCGACGGGCGCGCTGCGGGCCCACGACTTCGGCAGCCTGCTGCGCGAGCTGGTGCACGGCGCGCGGCGCAACCCCGCGTTGCGGCCGGCACTGGCCGCGTTCCAGCAGCTGGTGCTGCGCGCGATCGACGAATTGGACGACGCGGCGAGCCTGTCGTCGCAGGCGCTCGGCATGCTGAAGGCGCTGATCCGCCACGGCCCGCACGCCTGCGCCGCGCGGTTGCTGGCGCGTCGCCGCGCTGCCTCGGGCCGGCGCTTCGGCGAGCCGAAACTGTGGCTGCGATTGCAATTCAACGCACTGCGCGCGGGAGTGCAGGCCCGATGACGGCCGGGCCGGACTGGCTCGTGCGCTATGCGGGCGCCACCTGGACGCCGCCGTTCCCGCAGGCGCTGCCGTCCAACGCGCAGGCCTTCGCGGCAACGGCGTCGCCCTGGAAGGCGGCACGCCGCCGTGCGTTGCGCGAGCTGAACCTGGCGTGGCACGGCCAGGGCCCGCTGCTGCAGCCACGCATCGACACCGCCCGGCACCGCCGCGTGCTGTGGATCCACCAGGGCACGCCGCAGGTCGGCGATTCGCTGATGGACCTCGCGGCGCGGGTGCTGCTGCAGGGTCGCGTCGCGCGGCTGGACCTGCTGACCGATGCGCACCTGCTGCCGCTGTACCGCAGCGATGCGGTGTTCTCGAACGTCGCCGCGTCGGCACGCGARCTGCCGGCCGACGGCTACGACCTGGTGCTGCTGCACAGCATGGCCTCGCGCTCGGTGCGCGACAAGCTGCGGCACTTCCGCCGCGTGCCGTTCGTGCATCTGCAGGGCTGCTACACCGGCCCCGAGTTCAACCGCACGCTGTTCGGCTTCTACCGGCTGGCGCAGTTGATGGACCTGCCGGGTGCGGTGCTCGAGGCGGTGGCGCGCCCGACGATGCAGACCTCGCTGGCCGAGCAGGCCGCGATCGCCGCGCTGGCGATCCCGTCCGGCGCGATCGCGGTCGCGCTCGGCGGCGTGCGCGACTGGCGCACCTACACCCGCTGGATCGAGGTGCTGCGCGGCCTGGCCGCGACCGGCCGGGTGCCGCACATCGTGCTGATCGGCGCCGACAACGGCCTGGCGATGCGCGATGCGATCGTCGCCGCCGAGATCGGCCTGCCGCTGATCGACCGCGTCGCTCGCCACAGCCTCGGCGAGGTGCAGGCGCTGATCGACCGCTGCGCGCTCGCGCTGTGCGCCGACGGCGGCCTGCTGCACGTCGCCCACACGACCGGCACGCCGGCGGTCGCGCTGTTCGCCGGCGAGATCCTGCCGGCCTACCGCGTCACGTCGGCCAACCGCACGACGAGCCTGCACGGCCCCCGGCAGGTCGACGACATCGACCCGGAGGCGGTGCTGGCCGCGGCGCTGTCGTGGCTCAACGCGGCGCCGCGCTGAGGGGCGTGCCGAGCAGGCGCCGGTAGATCGCGAGGTAGGCCTCGGCCGCGCGGTCYCAGCGGAACTGCGCGGCATGGGCACGGATCGCCAGGCCCTCGCGCAGCAGGCGCGGCGTCTCGGCCTCGATCGTGCGGCGCATCGCCTGCGGCTCGAAGCTGTCGAAGTAGCCGGCATGCGCGCCGCCGACCTCCGGCAGGCTGGTCAGCCGCGACAGGAACACCGGCTTGCCGAAGTGCATCGCCTCCAGCGGCGGCAGGCCGAAGCCCTCGGTCAGCGACGGGAACACGAAGGCCTGGCAGTGCGCGTAGAGCCAGGTCTTCTGCGCGTCGCTCACCTCCTGCACCACCGTCACGTTCGCAAGCCCGCGCTCGCGCACCTGCGCGGCCAGCCGGTCCGAATCGCCGGTGCGCGGCCCGGCCAGCACCAGCGCCTGCTGCGGCCACAGCGCGGCCATCTCGACCAGGCTCTGCGGGTTCTTCGACGCCGCCATGCGGCTCAGGTGCAGCAGGTAGCGGCCCGGCACGATGCCGGGCACGGCCTCCTGCGCGTGGGGGTTCAGGTCGCGCGCGCCGTTCGGGATCACCGTGACCGGGCCGGTCCAGCCGAGGTGGCGGCGGATGTCGCCTTCAACGTGGCGCGTCAGCGTGGTCACTTCGTCGAAGTGGCGCAGCCGGCGGCGCAGCTTGTCGAGCGCCTTGCGGGCCTGCGGCTCGGCGTCGTGGTAGACCGGGTTCAGGTCGTGGATGGTCAGCAGCGAATGCCGCGTGCCGACCGGCGGGATGATGCGGCCGAGCTGGTTGAGGCTGTGCCACACGTCGAAGCGCCGCAGGCCYTGCCAATGCAAGTAGCCCTGCAGCCTGCTCGTGGCCAGGTAGCCGACCTGGTCGCCGAAGCGGCCATGCCAGCGTGCCGGCATGTGCAGGTGGAAGTGCACGCCGTGCTGTTCGCGCCAGGCCGGCGCGACGCGCGCGACGTGCTCGCAGACCTGCGTCGAGAACTCGCCGAGCCCGTCGCTCAGCGAGCCGAGCATGCCGAGGCTGATGCCGACGCGCCGTGCGGGGGCTCGCATCACGCGATCAGCTGGTAGTGCTTGCGGCTC
>NZ_JBFUCB010000264.1:0-7736 GCF_056405435.1 Rhizobacter sp. P1_G5
GCGCGTGATCACCGCGCGCATGGACTATCTCCCCGACGCGACACCCGACGACTGGCAGGCCGTCGAATGGCAGCGCCTCGCCTCGCCCGCGCAGGCCGCCGTGTCGGTCTATGCCCGCGGCCGCGATTACCACAAGGTGCTGCGCCACCGGCTGCAGAAGCTCGCCGACCGCCTGCAGCAGGCCGTCGGCCCGCGCGGCCACCGCGTGTTCACCGACTCGGCACCGGTGCTCGAGGTCGAGCTCGCGTCGCGCAGCGGCATCGGCTGGCGCGGCAAGCACACGCTGACGCTGCACCGCGAGGCCGGCTCGATGTTCTTCCTCGGCGAGATCTACGTCGACCTGCCRCTGCCGCTGTCGGCCCCGGTCACCGGGCACTGCGGCAGCTGCAGCGCCTGCATCGACGTCTGCCCGAMGCGCGCCATCGTCGCGCCCTACCGCGTCGATGCGCGGCGCTGCATCTCGTACCTGACGATCGAGCACGCGGGGCCGATCCCGGTCGAGCTGCGACCGGCGATCGGCAACCGCATCTACGGCTGCGACGACTGCCAGCTGGCGTGCCCCTGGAACAAGTACGCGCAGCGCAGCCCGCTGCCCGACTTCGACGTGCGCGACGCGCTCGCGGCGCCGACGCTGCGCAGCCTGTGGGCCTGGACCGAGGCCGACTTCCTGCGCCACACCGAAGGCAGCGCGATCCGCCGCATCGGCCACCAGCGCTGGCGCCGCAACCTCGCGGTGGCGATCGGCAACGCGCTGCGCGACCCGGCCACGCCGGCTGCCGAACGCGCGGCGCTGGTGGAGGCGTTGCAGGCGGAGCGCGAGGGGGCTGACGAACTGGTGCGAGAGCACATAGACTGGGCGCTCTCCGCGTGATCCGTGGCAGTCGAACGGCACGAACATTGCTCAATCCGATGTTGTCCCCACCGAACTGCCCCTGATGATCGCCCGCCTGCTGCTGCTCCTCGCCTTCGTCCTCTCCCTCCCCGCGCATGCCGCGCCACGCTGCCTGAGCGACTGCACGCCGCGCATCGGCATCGTCTCGGCCTTCGGCGCCGAGGCCGACATCCTGGTCGCCAACACCCAGGGCCGGCGCAGCTTCACGGTCAACGGCAACCGCTTCACGACCGGCACGCTGCGCGGCAACCGGGTCGTCATCGTGCTGAGCGGCGTCAGCATGATCAACTCGACGATGGTCACGCAGCTGATGCTGGACCACTTCCACGTGCAGCGGCTCATCATGAGCGGCATCAGCGGCGGCGTGAACCCGGCCCACCACGTCGGCGACGTGATCGTGCCCGAGCGCTGGGCGATGCCGCTCGAGGTGTACTGGAACCATGACGGCACGCCGCCCGCACCCTGCGGCGCCCCGGGCGACGTGAGCTGCCTCGGCCTGAAGCTCGCCGAGGCCGACGGCAAACCGGTGCCGCCCTTCGTCGGCGCGGCGCCGGTCGGCGGGCTCTTCATGCGGCAGAACTTCGTGATGAGCCGCGAGCGCGCGCCGCAGGGCGAGTTCCGCTTCGACTACGAGGCCGATCCGGCGATGCTCGAGGTCGCCCGCGCGATCCGGCCAGCGCTGGCGCGCTGCGGCCCCAAGGCCTTCACGCCGGGCGTGGCCGAGCCGGACCCGAAGCTGTGCGTCGCGACGCAGCCGCGCGTGGTGGTCGGCGGGCGCGGCGTGTCGGGCACGCTGTTCCTCGCCAACCCGGCCTACCGCAGCTACCTGTTCGAGCAGCTGCAGGCCGAGACCTTCGAGATGGAGACCGCCGCGCTCGCGCACGTGGCCCACGCGAACGGCGTGCCCTACATCGCGTTCCGCAGCCTCAGCGACCTGGCCGGCGCGGAGGAGTTCAACGCCGACGTCGGCGCGCTGTTCTCGAGCGGGCTGGCCGAAACCAACGAAGCGGCCGTCACGATGGCCTTCCTCGAGGCCTGGAAGGCCCGCGCCACTCCCCGGAGACAACCGAAATGAAGAAGACGATCCTTGCCTTGCTGCTGGCCGCGGCCGCCTCGCTGGCCCAGGCGCAAGCCCAGACACCAACCCCGGCCCCCGCCCCGCGCCCGCTGAAGGTGCTGATCATCGCGATGTTCGAGCCCGAGGCCGCGCCGTGGATAGCGCCGATGAAGCTGACCGAGGCCATCCCGGTGCCCGGCCTGCTGCCCGAGAGCCCGGCGCTGCGCTGCAACAGCGACGACGTGTGCCTGCTGACAGCCGGCATGGGGCACGCCAATGTCGCCGCCTCCACGATGGCCGTCACGCTCGACCCGCGCTTCGACCTGCGGCAGACGTACTTCCTGATCGCCGGCATCGCGGGCATCGACCCGGCGCGCGGCACGCTCGGCACGGCGGCATGGGCGCGCTACCTGGTCGATGTCGGCATCGCGCACGAACTCGATGCACGCGAGATGCCCAAGGGCTGGGCCTCGGGCTACTTCGGCATCATGACCAAGGGCCCCGGCGAGAAGCCGAAGTTCGACTACCACACCGAGCTCGCGCAGCTCGACGAGGCGCTGCTGCAGAAGGCGCTGGCGCTCAGCAGGAACGCGAAGCTCGCCGACAGCGACGCCGCGAAGGCCTACCGCAAGCGCTACAAGCAGGCGGCGGCCCGCAAGCCGCCCACCGTGACCCAGTGCGATACGCTGGGCGGCGACACTTGGTGGCATGGCGACAAGCTGGGCGAGCACGCCCGCGCCTGGACCCGGCTGCTGACCGACGGCAAGGGCACCTACTGCACGACCCAGCAGGAGGACAACGCCACCTACAACGCGCTGGCCCGGGCGGCGGCCGCCGGCCGCGTCGACCTGAAGCGGCTGGCCGTGCTGCGCACCGCCTCGAACTTCGACCGCCCCCATTCGGGGCAGAGCGCGTATGCGTCGCTGATGGCGTCGACGGCCGGCACGCCGGGCGGCTTCGTGCCGGCCACGCAGAACCTGGTCGCGGCCGGCGGGCCGCTGGTGACCGACATCGTCGCGCACTGGGACCAGTGGCGCGTCGGCGTGCCCGCGCCCTGAGCGGCGGCCCCGATGCACCTGAACGTGGCATGGCAGTTGCTGTTGCCCTCCATTCCCTCACCCACACGGATGTACCCATGCCCCAACAAGCGGCCCCGTTCGCGCTGACCCGCGCCTCCCTCTGCATCGGACTGGCCCTGGCCGCACTGGCCGCCCAGGCCCAGGAAACCAGCGTGCTGGCCCCGGTCACCGTGACCGCCGAGCGCCGCAGCGAGAACGCGAAGGACGTGCCGATGTCGATCTCGACGCTCGGCGGCGAGAAGCTCGACGTGCTGAACTCGTCCGGCGAAGACATCCGCATGCTGTCGGGCCGCGTGCCGAGCCTGAACATCGAGTCGTCGTTCGGCCGCGCCTTCCCGCGCTTCTACATCCGCGGCTACGGCAACACCGATTTCCACCTGAACGCGTCACAGCCGGTCTCGCTGATCTATGACGACGTGGTGCAGGAGAACCCGATCCTGAAGGGCTTCCCGGCCTTCGACCTCGACCGCATCGAGGTGCTGGCCGGCCCGCAGGGCACGCTGTTCGGCCGCAACACGCCGGCCGGCGTGGTGAAGTTCGAATCGGTCAAGCCGCAGCTGAAGAAGAACGAGGGCTACGGCAGCATCAGCTACGGCACGTTCGGCACCACCAACCTCGAAGGCGCGTGGAACGCGTCGGCGAGCCCGGATTTCGCGGCCCGCGTGTCGATCCAGTCGCAGCACCGCGACGACTGGGTCGACAACAACTACCGCCCGGCGCAGACCGACAAGCTCGAGGGTTACGACGACAACGCGATCCGCCTGCAGGCGCTGTACCAGCCGAGCAGCAGCTTCAGCGCGCTCGGCAACGTGCACATGCGCGACCTGAAGGGCACGGCGCGGCTGTTCCGCGCCAACATCATCAAGCCGGGCACGAACGACCTGGTCGACGGCTTCGACGAGAAGTCGGTGACGATCGACGGCAAGAACGAGCAGACGCTGTCGAACTTCGGCACCAGCCTGCGGCTGCGCTGGGCCTTCGACACCGTGGCGCTGAACTCGATTACCGGCTTCGAGCACCTGTACACCTACAGCCGCGGCGACGTCGATGGCGGCTACGGCGCCCCGTACGCACCGGGGGGCGGCGTGAACGGCCCCGGCTTCATCCCGTTCTCGAGCGAGACCTCGGACGCGCTGAACGGCCACCGCCAGTACTCGCAGGAGTTCCGCCTCGAATCACTGACCGGCGGCCCGCTGAAGTGGCAGGGTGGGGTCTACCTGTTCCGCGAGCGCTACCTGATCAACAGCGTCAGCTACGACACGATCTTCCACGGCCCGGACACCTCGGTGCAGACCACGCAGGTCAACAACGCCTGGGCGGTGTTCGGTTCGGCCAACTACCAGTTCACGCCGCAGTTGAACGTGCGCGGCGGCTTGCGCTACACGCATGACGAGAAGACCCTTGCAACGACCTCCGCCGACACGGCGATCGACCGCAGCGCCGGCACCACCGCCGACACCAAGGACTCGAAGGTCAACTGGGACCTGAGCGGCACCTACACGCTGACGCCCGACGTGAACCTGTACGCCCGGGTCGCGACCGGCTTCCGCGCCTCGAGCCTGCAGAACGCCTCGGCCTTCGGCCCGCAGTCGAAGGCCGGCCCGGAAACCAACACCTCGTACGAGGCCGGCGTGAAGGCCGACCTGTGGAACAAGCGGGCGCGCACCTCGGTCAGCGTCTTCCACTACGACGTGAAGGACCAGCAGCTGAGCGCGGTGGGCGGCTCGCAGAACGTGACGACGCTGGTCAGCGCGAAGAAGGCGCAGGGCCAGGGCGTGGAGTTCAACTTCGACGCGTACCTGACCGACACGCTGCTGCTGGGCCTGAACGGCAGCTACAACATGACGAAGATCAAGGACGGCGATCTCGTCGTGGCCGGCTGTGCGCAGTGCACGGTGACCGACCCGGCCGGCACGGTGGCCGGCACGTACCACATCGACGGCAACCCGCTGCCGCAAGCCCCGAAGTGGATCGGCAACGTGACGCTGCGCTACGGCGTGCCGACGGCATCGGGCGGCGAGTACTTCGTCTACACCGACTGGTCGTACCGCAGCAAGATCAACTTCTTCCTGTACGAGTCGACGGAGTTCACCGGCAAGTCGCTGCTGACCGGCGGGCTGCGGCTGGGCTACCAGTGGGCCAACGGCAAGTACGAGGCGGCGGTGTTCGCGCGCAACATCACGAACGAGATCCAGGTCGTCGGCGGGATCGACTTCAACAACCTGACGGGGTTCGTCAACGAGCCGCGCACCTTCGGCGCGCAGTTCAAGGCAAGTTTCTGAGCCCCCCAGTCGCTTCGCTCCTGCCCCCAAGGGGCGCCACGCCAGGGGCCTGGCAAAGCCAGTTCCCCGGCGCGTTGCTTGATGGGTCGCTCGCTGCGCTTGCTCGGATCAAGGCAGCGCCGCGAGCACCGCAAGCCATATCGGGATGCTCAGCATCCCGAGGAGCGTCGACAGCGTGACGAGGCCGGCCACGTAGGCCCCGTCGCCGCCCATGCGCGCGGCGAGCACATAGGCGCTCGACGCGGTGGGCATCGCCGCGAACAACACGACGATGTCCCGCTGCGCGAGCGGCAGCGCCAGCACCGCCGTCAGCCCGATCGCCACCGCCGGCAGCACCGCATGCCGGATCGACAGGAAGGCCGCTGCCAGCCCCGGCGCGGCCCGCAGCCCCGCCACCCGCAGGCCGGCCCCCACCGCCATCAACCCCACCGGCAGCGCCGCCACCCCGATGCGCTGCAACGTCGTCGCGACGGCCTCCGGAAACTGCAGCCCCGCCAGATTGGCCAGCAGCCCCGCCACCGTGCTGACGATCAGCGGGTTGCGCACGATCTCGCGCGCATACGAATGCCCGCCATGGCGCGCCAGCGGCCACACCGCCGCCACGTTGCACAGCGGCACGCCCAGCGCGATCAGCAAGGCCATCCACGCGACACCCTGCTGGCCACCCAGCCGCTCGGCCAGCGCCAGTGCGATGAACGAGTTGAAGCGGAACGCCGTCTGCGCGCCCGACGCATGCAGCCGCGCATCGACGCCCGGCCAGCGTCGCAGCGCGTAGGACAGTGCAATGCCCACCCCCAGCATGCCGACGCCACTGGCCGCGAGGCTCAGCGTCTGCGCCGGCTGCAGCGGGCTGCGCACGATGGAGTTGAACAGCAGCACCGGGAACAGCACGTAGTAGACGAGCCGCTCGGCGGCCTCCCAGACGGGGCGGTCCAGCGCGGTGTAGCGGCAGATGCAGAAGCCGCAGACGATCAGCAGGAAATCGGGCAGCAGCAGCAGGGCATTCGACATGCGGCCCGAGTGTGCCAGTGACACCCCGCTCCCTCGTGCTTTCCCGCTTCGTAGTTTCCACACTGCCGCCGTCCGGCGACGGGAGCAGGATCGCTCACAATGCCCCTCGTTTCGTGCTTCGACTCATCCGCAACAGGAGACACCATGCAACGCAGAACACTGATCGCCGCCGCTGCCCTCGCGAGCGCGCTGCTCGCCATCCACGGCGGCGCCCAGGCCCAGGCGTACCCGACCAAGCCGGTGCGGCTGGTCGTGCCCTTCGCGCCCGGCGGCACGACCGACATCATTGCCCGCGTGGTGGCCGAGAAGATCAACGGCCCGCTGGGCCAGACGATGATCGTCGAGAACAAGGCCGGCGGCGGCGGCTCGGTGGGCGCCAACGAGATCGCGAAGGCCGCCCCCGACGGCTACTCGCTCGGCGTGGCCACCGTGTCGACGACCGCGGCCAACCCGGCGATCAACGCGAAGATCCCGTACAACCCGATCACCGACTTCACGCCGATCATCAACGTGGCGGCCACGCCGAACGTGATCGCGGTGCACCCCAGCTTCCCGGCCAGGGACTTCGCCGGCTTCCTGGCCGAGCTGAAGAAGAACCCCGGCAAGTACTCGTTCAGCAGCTCGGGCACCGGCGGCATCGGCCACCTGCAGATGGAGCTGTTCAAGAGCCTCTCCAACACCTTCGTCACGCACATCCCCTACCGCGGTGCGGGCCCGGCGCTGAACGACACGATCGCCGGCCAGGTGCCGATGATCTTCGACAACCTGCCCTCCGCCCTGCCCTTCATCAAGGATGGCCGGCTGATCCCGATCGTCGTCGCGGCACCGACGCGCCTGGCCGTGCTGCCCAACGTGCCGACCTTCAAGGAGGTCGGCTTCGAGGGCGTCAACCGCATGGCGTTCTACGGCATCTACGGGCCGAAGGGCCTGCCCAGGGACATCGTCGACAAGGTGAGCGCTGCGGTGAAGAAGACGCTGGAAGACCCGGCGGTGAAGAAGCGCATCGAGGAGACCGGCTCGCTGCTGGTGGCGAACACGCCGGAGCAGTTCGCGGCCCAGATCGCGGCCGAGTACGAGGTGTACAAGAAGGTCGTCGCGCAGCAGAAACTCAAGCTGGATTGATTGAACGCCTCGCCTGAACTGACGGAAAGCCACGGCGCGATCGACCGCTTCATCGACGCGCTGTGGATCGAGGACGGCCTCGCGGCCAACTCGCTGGCGGCCTACCGTCGCGACCTGGCGCTGTACGCGCAGTGGCTCGCGAAAGAGCCGAAGAAGGCGCTGAACGCCAGCACCGAGACCGACCTGCGCGCCTACGCRGTGACGCAGGTCGCCGGCAAGGCCACCAGCGCGAACCGGCGCCTGGCGGTCTTCAGGCGCTACTTCCGCTGGGCGCTGCGCGAGCACCTGGTCGT
>NZ_JBFUCB010000265.1:0-7727 GCF_056405435.1 Rhizobacter sp. P1_G5
GCAGGTGAGCGTCGAGTTCGTCGACATCCCCTCGCCTATCGGGCCGCTGGGGGCGCTGGAGGTGACGCTGCAGGCGCCAGGAGCACAGGCCCCTGCCACGTTGTGCCTCGGCGTGCCGGCGGCGCGGCAACTCTGGGCAGCGCTGGACGACGCGCTGCGTTTGCGCTCGACGACAGTTGATGCGCAAGGCAAGGGGTCCGCTTGATGGACGCCGCACTCATGCAGCGCTCTGTAGCAAGGCGCTATTCGGCGTCGCGTGCTCGGTCACAAGGGCCGCAAGCCGCAGGGCGTCGTCGGCCGACTCGGGCACGTCTCCGCGTTGCCAACGAGACAATCGTGGCTGCGGAATTCCCGTGCGACGGGAGATCTCTGTTTGGGTCATGCCCCTGTCCCGAAGGCACTTGATCAAGCCGGTGGTGTCACTCATGCCACCACTTTATGCGTTATCGCATGATTTGTCTATGCCCCATCGCATTATGCGTCGATGCACAGTGTTGGCATGAAGCCTTTTGAGCTAATCGCCGCCCTCATGCACCGTGAAGGCCTAGGTCCGCTTCCCCTCGCGAAGAAGATCGGCAAGGCCAAGCTCCAGCCGCAGATTCACCGGTTCTCGCGTGGAGAGGTGGCGAACCCAGATCGCACCACTGCCGTACCGATCGCCGAGTACTTTCATATCCCAGTCGAGGCGATCTACGACGAGCGCGTCGCGACCGAAGTGGCACGTGAACTGGGCATCACCACCGTCGCGCCCACATCCCCAACGACACCGCGAAAAAAAGTGTCAGTAGCTCACCCCATGAGCCAGTCAAGTGTCAAGCTTGGCGCCAAACAACTGGACTGGGGAGCATTGATGGAGGGAGAGCTGCCGGCCGTCTTCGAGGTGGCCGTGCCGGACGATGCGATGGCGCCACGAGTTAGAGCAGGCCAGATCGTCAAGTTCGATACACGCGAGACACCGCGCCCCGGAGACGGGGTTCTGGTCGTCGACAACAACGGCGAATGGTTTTTTCGCCTATTCCGGCAAGGACGCCGCGGCGCATGGGAAGCAGCTGCGGAGAACGCCGCGTATGAAACTTTGCAGGCCGAGAGAGACGGTCTGAAAGTAGTGGCGGTCCTCGTTGGCGTCCAGGCTCGCTGGGGATGATGCGAGCCATAGAGGCCACCCCCTAGAATCGATATTTATGCGATAACGCATTGACAATGCGTTATTCGTAATCGCATAATTCTTCATCGAACACCGATGGAGTCAATGCGATGAATGCATCCCACAGCAGCTACCGCTGCACCTACCACCCCGCCGATCGCGCTGGTTTCGAGAGCATCAGCGAAACGGGTGTTCTTCCTTTCGTCCAGTTGCGCGCCTCTGGCGCCGAGGAAGCTCAACGCCTTGCGCACCTCATCACCGGGTGCGCAGTCAGCGACGTGCTGCGTCTTGAGCAAACCTCGACGAGGTGCGCATGAGCGCCGTCGCTCACAAGATGCCGACGGCCGCAGCATCGGAAGTGGTGTCGATCAAGCTCATCGCCCAATCGGGCACCTGGCCGCAGATTGACATCGGCGAGCGCGAACCCGGCAACCCGATCCGCTTCCAGATCTCCGCCCCGCACCAAGACTACTTGCTCTTGTCGCACGGGCAGCTCTCGGCGTTGGTATCTGCAGCGAGCGCGTGGCTCGAACTGTTCGCGCCTCATCCGTCCGCAGGTGACGCAGCATGAACCGCCACTACCTCGCCCGCTACACACTGAGCGACGGCACGCGCGGCGCGCTGCACGTCGTCGCCGCGCATAGCTTCGATGTCATCGACATCCTGGTATGCACCTTCTCCACCATTCGCAGCTGCAGCGCGAGGTGCCTGTGATCGCCGCCGCCCTTCCCCTTCCCACGCCGGCCGACTGGGACGCCACGAGCTACCGCGCCTACGAGCTGTGCGACCACCGCATGTACGACGGCACCGATCTGGTCTGCTGTTGCCCGGCCGCGGTCGCGTTCGATTGCTGGCGCCCCTTCACCGTCATGCGAGCGTCGCACGGCGGCTGCGGGCCCGATGCCCGATTCATGCGCATCAACTTCGACAGCCTGCACGCCTGACGGCGCGCCGCCGCCCTTCCCCAACTTTTACCTCCCCGCCCGCCTGCGCCATCGCAGGCGGCGAGCTTCAACACGCCCGCACAGGACATCGAATGACCTGGATCACCACCTCCACCGGCGCAGAGGTATCGCTGCAGCAGCCTCGGCTCGCCAGCATCAACCTCGCGACCATCGCGCACCACCTCGCGCAGATCAACCGTTTCACCGGCGCCGCGTGCCGGCCGTACAGCGTCGCCGAGCACTCGCTTCTGGTTTGCGAGATCGCCGAACGCGAGTTCGACCTGCCGTCGCACGGCCTGCTCGCCGCGCTGATGCACGACGCTCACGAGGCCTTCACCAACGATCTCAGCACGCCGATCAAGGCCGAGATCGGCGCGCCCTGGGCAACCTTCGAGCACCGCTTCGAGCGCGTGATCCGCAGCGCCTTCGCCATCCACGTCGCCTCGACCGCGCACGCCGCCGCGATTAAGCGCTCCGACCTGATCGCCTTGGCAACCGAGCGCGCCCAGCTGCTGCCCAGCGGCGGCACGCCCTGGGAAGTCCTGCAGGGCGTGCCGACGGCGCCGTGGGTGGACCTGATGTCCCGCAAGCGCTGCACGGCCCGCTGGAGCGATTGGCGCAACGCCTTCAGCGAGCGCGCCGACTTCCTCGATTTCCAACGCCAAGAGCACGCCCACCAGCTCGGCCGCTGAACACCCACGGAGCACCTATGGAACACATCATCGCCATCCCGCTGGATCACCTCCACGAGAGCCCGTTCAATCCGCGGCGCACCTTCGTCGGCATCGACGACCTGGCCGCCAACATCGTGGCCGAGGGCCGCATCCACGAGCCGCTGCTCGTCCGGCCGACCACCATCGCCGGCATCGATGGCTTCGAGATCGTCTTCGGGCACCGCCGCTTCCGCGCGGCAGCGGCGGCCGCGCTGCTGACGGTGCCCTGCATGGTCCGCACGATGACCGATGCCGAGGCGCGCAGCGCTCAGGTCGCAGAGAACCTGCAGCGCGCCGACGTGCACCCAATCGAGGAGGCCGAAGGCTTCCAGGCCATGATCGATGGCGACAACCTGACAGCCGACGACCTGGCGGCGAAGTTCGGGAAGAGCCGCAGCTATGTGTACGGTCGCCTGAAGCTGCTGGAGGCCTGCCCCGCCGTCCGCAAAGCCTGCTTGGCCGGGGAGGTCGGCAGCGAGGTCGCGCTGCTCATCGCGCGGCTGCGCACGCCGGCTTTCCAGGAGAAGGCGCTCAACTACATCAGCAAGGAATATCACGCGAAGCTGGAGGATGGTGGCAAGCGTAGCTACCGCATCATCCGTGACCTGCTCAGCGAGAAGTTCTCGCTCGACCTGAAGGACGCGATCTTCGACATCGAGGACGAAATGCTGGTGCCCGCCGCCGGGCACTGCGTGCGCTGCCCGAAGCGCACCGGCAACGCCCCGGAGTTCGACGACATCAACGCGCCCGCGGAGCGCAAGAACAGCGCCGGTCGCTACGTAGACCGTGCGCCGGTGCACGGTACAGACGTCTGCACTGACCCCGACTGCTTCGCCGAGAAGAAGGAGGCGCACCTAAAGCGCGAGGCCGCGAAGCTGCAGGAGGCCGGCAAGGTCGTGCTTCAGGGCACCAAGGCGCGCCAGGCGATCGACGCATGCGGCAACATCAAGGGCGGCTTCATCAAGCTGGCAGACGTGCGTGACGCCCTGAAGAAGGTGGCGAAGGACGCCAAGCCGACCGTCGTCACCCTCCAGGATCCGCGCGACGGCAAGACGCACCAAATCGTCAAGATCGAGGAGGTGAAAGCGGCCGGCGTGAAGGTCAAAGAGCCGAAGTCCGTCAGTGCCTACGGCGAGAGCGAAGCGGATCGAAAGAAGCGGGAAGCGGCGCACGAGAAGCTGATGGCGAAGGCGCGAGCCGAGATCGACAGCCGTTTGGATCTGCTGGCGCGAGTTCGCACAGCGGCGGCCGCGGCACCGCGCAGCGCGTTCGATCTGCAGTTGATTGCCCGGGTTGCTTGCGCGGGCGTGGGGTGGAAGGACAAGACGACCTTGGCTGAGCTGCACGGCGTCGAACGCGATGCGCTTGAGGCACACATTGCCACCCTGCCGCTCGATGCACTGACCATGTTCATCCTCGACTGCGCCCTGATTGAGAACGTGCGCGTTGACTCCTACGCCCTCGACAGAAAGCCGGAGAAACTGCTGGCTGCAGCCAATCACTACGGGGTCACGACAGAGCCAACGGCGAAGAAGGCCCCGCGGGACCGCGTTAGTCGATCCTCCGCCGAGTCCGCGGCCGGCTCCGAGACGGACCAGGCTGACACTGACGCCGAGGCGGCTGTGGCCGAGCAACCGGTCGAGGAGGGAACGACCTGACATGCTGACCCTCACAGCAACCGAACTGCAAGAACTCACTGGAGCGAAGCGGCCGAAGCGCATGGCCGTCTGGTTGAGCACTCGAGGCTGGGTGTACGAGCCCCCGGCGCGCCGCGGCGATGTGCCCAAGGTGGACCGCAGCTACTACCTGGCACGCATGTCCGGCCAAGCCCCAGGGCCGCAGCGCGTCGGCCCACGGCTCGACTTCATGCTCAATCTATGAACCGTCGCAGAGAGCGGGCGGACGGCCTCCCGTACCGGGTGTATGAGCGTCGCGGCGTTCGCCTGTACTCCATCGGATACAAGCGCCCAGACGGAACCTGGGCCTTCCGGCTTACCTGCCCGGCCACGAGCGTCGCCAAGATAGCCGAGCTTCGCCGCGAGGCGATCAAGCGAGCCGCAGACATCGAGATGGGTGCACCGGTTGAAGGCACGTTTGCCGCGCTGGCAGATGCATGGCTGGCCAGACAGCGGGCCCTGCCCGCGACAGCGCAGGACAAGCGAGCTGACAGCACGCTGGAAGAAAACGTGCGGGAGCTTGCAATGCTGAAGCGGGCTTTCGGTGCCATGCATGTCGGCCAGATGGAGAAGTCCGACGCGTATGCCTACCTCGATGCTTGCTCACTGGCTCGCGACAAGAAGGGGAATCCGCGGCCTCGTGCTGCCAAGGGAAACAAAGAAATCGCCCTGGCCCGCCGGGTGCTGGAATTCGGTGTCCGCGTTCGCCTCATTGCAGTGAATCCGTTCGACGGTGTGGAGAAGCTCGCGACGAGCCGCAGAGACCGCCTGGTCAGCGATGCGGAACTCGCACTGGCGGTCGAGGTTGGCCGTCGCATGGGCGGGCCGCAGCACATCGTCGGCCTTGCGCTTCGCACCGCCTGGCTATGCCTGCGTCGGTCCGTAGAGATCCGGGCGTTGACCCGCGATCAGATCATCGAGGACGGCATTCTGTGGGAAGCCGCGAAGCGACAGCGCGGGGAAGCAGTGAAGCGCGGCCTCATTGAATGGAGTCCTGACCTGCGGAGCACGGTCGACGAAGCCCTCTCCGTGAAGCGGAACAAGCTGGCCGGCTCCTGGTACGTATTCGGCAACCTGAACGGCCAGCGCTACACGAAAGGAGGTTGGAAGGCGACGCTATCCAAGTTGATGGCCGAGTGCGCAATCGAGGCCAAGCAGCGCTCAATTCCTTTCGAGCCGTTCTCGCTTCAGGATTGCCGCCCCAAGGGTGTCACCGACAAGCTGGCATCCGGCGCGACGGACACGCTCGATGCCACGATGCACAGCAGCGATCGAATGGTCCGCCAAGTCTATGACCGGCGCCGGATCCGAGTCGCAAAACCGACTCGTTGATCGCAGCTGGAACTCTGCGGCGAGCAATTCAGAAATTTGCCCATTCCGAGAACGGCTGCTCGCCCAGCAGCGGTCGCGCGTTGGGCATGAAGAGCTTCCATCGCAGAGGAATCCGGAATGGTTCGAGCGCTCGATACACCCGATCGTCCATCAGCAGTATGGTGCGAGGCATGCCATTCGAGTGGGTGAGCGTGAACGTCTGGCCCGGGTGGATGGAATCGACTCCGCGTCGAGACATGAACTCAGAACTCGCCAGGTATCTATGGCGAACCCACTCTCGCCCGTTCTCCTCAATCCGCGTATGTTGGCTTGCAACTGAGTGTGCCTCGTTCGTGAAGGCTTCACTTCCAGCATCCAACGCGATCTTCGGATAGTCGATCTCCAGTACCCAGTCGGAGAGGGTCACGGCCCCCGAGTTTGTGAACCAAATCTCAAAGTGAAACGCTTGTCGATCCGTCTGGAAGGAGACGTTGCGGCGGACAAGCTGCAGGTCGATCTCTGGCGACTGCCGCCGGTTCATCACATCACGAATTTGGAAGTCTTCCATTGGCTTCGTGACCGTGCCAATGCGTTGGTAGTACTTGTGGTCCAGTGAGTTCTGGTGAGCTGTGCTGCCCGCGTCGACATCGATGACGACGATACGTCCACCTTCGGACACCGACACTTCGTTGATCGTGAAGAAGCGAACGGGTGGAGCGGAATTGCTCGTCAGCACCTGCGTCACCCAGTCAATCGTGATCGCGGGATCGAGGACCGGCGCAATTTGGTCGGCGTAGGTGCGTCCATCCCGCTTGGACTCTGACAGTCCGTAGACAAGCCGGCCGCCTGCGGCGTTCGCCATGCCGGTGACGTCCTTCACCAACTCACTGGGGTACCTCCCATCCTTTGACAAGGCAGCACCGGCCTTGAAATCGAGGAACGTGCTTTCCGGCATGCCGATCAGCGCTCGAATCTCTTCAATCGTGATGGCAGTAGATGGCATGTTTGTGAGAGGTAGAGGAGTTCAAGTAGTGCGCACCCTTCAGCCGAGTCAAGGGGCCGCGGCGTCGCCTTCGCCCGGCTTGCCGCTCATCCCCACGGCGTCACTCGATTGTCGATCTGCCACTGAATCCTTCGAATGTCGCGGACCGGATCTGCCAGTTCGAACGTGGCCGTCAGGTGATCGATGCTCGGCGCCCATTCATCGACATCGGCTCGCAGGTGGTCAGCGACCTTTGAATCGACATAGGCCGGTACATCTCGCGCGATCGCCCGCAGTCGGGATGTGAAGTCGCGAAGCGGGAGCTTCCTCCAATCCTTGAGGGTATCGGTCGAATACCTTTGAACGCTCTCACGCACATCGGATTGAAGGATGAGCATGGACTTGTGGATCGCCTCGTAGTACGGCGCCAGGACCGAAATGGTGAGATCGGTCGCAGCGGTTCGCACCCACGGTTCCATGGCAGAACGGACCACTGAGTCGGCTGCGCCAGCCGCCTCCAGCATTCGCTTGATCGATCGGGACAGGTCGTACGCTTCCTGCGCAGCCACGACGCCGTCCCAGCGGCCTGCCAAGGACACCAGCTGCATCAAGGTGGTTCCGGCGATCTCCGTCACGCTCTTCACCTGCGTCAGGACCGCATCGGCCTCGTCCAGCTTGCGACTCACCTTCGCTTCGAGCCCAAGCCCCTTCAGCAGCTCGAAACGCTCAATCGTGCCCGCCATGAGCAACAGTAGACCGGCCGCGAGGCCGGTCCCAGCAAGCGATGCGTTGCCGGCCACCAGCTGCGCTAGGCCGGACACGAGGGCAGTGAAACCGGCGGAACAGCACAGCCAGTTCACCAGGCGATGCCGCCACTTCTGTTCACCATCGATGTTGCTCACACGCGGCCCTCCGAGCCGCCAGCATCGCACACCTCTCCTCGCAACACACTTGGCC
>NZ_JBFUCB010000266.1:0-7721 GCF_056405435.1 Rhizobacter sp. P1_G5
CGTGCAGCACGTTCGCGCCGAGCACCAGGTCGTAGCCGCCGGCCGCGAAGCCTTGCCCGGCCGGCGCACGGCCGATGTCGAGCAGCTCGTAGCGCATGAAGCCGTGCGATGCGAACTTCTCGCGGGCGCGGTTCAGGAACAGCGGCGAGACGTCGGTGAAGGTGTAGTCGATGCGCACCCCGCCCTGCACCGGCAGCGCCGGCAGCACGTGGCTGGTCGTGCTGCCGGTGCCGGCGCCGATCTCCAGCACGCGCAGCGGCCGCCCGGCCGGCCACGCGGCGGCCAGCGCGCGCACCGTCTCGGCGATCACGCCGTTGTAGGTCTTCGCGGGCGGCGAGTTCTGGTACAGCCGCTCGGTGTCGGCCAGCGAGCCGCCGGGGAACAGCAGCGCGAGCGGATCGGCCCGGCCGCGCAGCACCGCGGCCAGTTCGTGGCCGCAGCGGCGCGTGAGCACCAGCTCGGCCTCGCCTTCCGGGTGCCGCGCGAGCAGGCCGTCGGCGAGCGTTTCGGGGTCGCTCTCGTCCGGGGTGCGGCGCACGACCCAGGTGGCGCCGTCGCGCACCAGGATGCCGTCTTCGGCCAGGATCGCGAGCATCCGCTGCACGAGCCGGGCGTGCGCCGGCAGCGTATCGAAGCGCGCCGGGTCGATCGCGGTGGCCGGCGCGAAGCTGCAGCCGAGCAGGCGCAGTGCGCGCACGACGTAAGCCGCCGCGAGCTGGTCCAGCCCGGTCAGGAAGTCCGCATACCCATCGAGGCCGTTCTGCGCGGCCAGCGTGTCGATGCGCGGGAGCACGCGCGTGGCGAGCTGGGCGGGAGCGAGCGGCTGCAGCGCCGGGCGCTCGGACTCGCGCCAGACGATCTCGTGCAGCATCTTCTGCACGCTGGGCGCCAGGCCGCTTGCCGATGCGGTGTTCTGCTCGGGGCGCAGCCTGAACGGGGAGTTGTCCGCGAACGCGGGCCAGTAGCGCTCGCGCTGGAACGGGTAGCTCGGCAACGGCACGCGCCGGCCGCCGCGGCCGGCGTCGAAGCCCTGCCAGTCGATCTCGACGCCCTGCACGTACAGCGCCGCGAGGCTGTCCAGCATCTGCTCGCTGTCGGGCTTGCCGCGCCGCAGCGACGGCAGCCAGCCGCCGCGCTCCGGCAGGCAGGCGCGGCCCAGCCCGAGCAGCGTCGGGTGCGGACCGATCTCCAGGAACAGCTCGCAGCCGGCATCGGCCAGCGACTGCATGGCCGGCGCGAAGCGCACCGCGGCCATCACGTGCTCGCGCCAGTAGGTCGGGTTGGCGATCTCGTGGCCGATCAAGCGCCCGGTGACGTTGGAGACCAGGTCGATGCGCGGCGCGCTGTAGTGGATCGCCTGCAGCACCTCGCCGAAGGCATCGAGCATCGGCGCCATCAGCGGCGAGTGGAACGCATGCGAGACCTTCAGCCGCGTGACGACCAGGCCCGCGGCCTGCAGCTGCGTGGCGATCGCGTCGACCGCCATCGCGAGGCCCGAGATCACGACGTTGTCGGGCCCGTTCACCGCGGCCACCGAGACCTCGCGGCGCCACGGCGCCAGCACGTCGGCGATGCGCGCTTCGTTCGCCATCACCGCGAGCATCGCGCCGTTGCGCGGCAGCGCGCCCATCAGCCGGCCGCGTTCGGCGATCAGGCGCAGCGCGTCTTCCAGGCTGAACACGCCGGCGATGCAGGCCGCGACGACCTCGCCGACGCTGTGCCCCATCACCGCCTGCGGCTGCACGCCCCACGACATCCACAGCGTGGCCAGCGCGTACTCGACGGCGAACAGCGCCGGCTGCGTGTACTCGGTGTCGTCGAGCGGCGCCCCATCGCGGAACAGCACGTCGAGCAAGGGCATCGGCAACTGCAGTCCCGCGGCGCAGCGATCGAGCGCATCGCGGAACACCGGTTCGCTGTCATACAGGCCCCGTGCCATGCCGATCGATTGCGAACCCTGGCCGGTGAACAGGAACGCGAGCTTCGGCGGCCGCGCCGGCGCGGTGCCGGCGAGCACGCCCGCGACCTCCTCGCCGGACAGCCAGGCCGACAGGCGTTGCCGCGCGTCGGCCGGTGTCGCGGCGCTCACCGCGAGCCGCTGCGCGAAACGCGCGCGGCCGGTGTTCGCGCTGAAGGCCAGGTCGGCGAGCGGCGCGCCGTCCGCCAGCAACGGCAGGTGCTGCTGCACCAGTTCGCGCAGCGCCGCCGGCTGGCGCGCCGACAGCGTCAGCAGTTGCAGCGGCCGCGGATTCGATGTGATGCGCTCCACCTGCGGCGCCTGGGCCATCACCAGGTGCACGTTGGTGCCGCTGAAACCGAACGAGCTGACGCCCCCGATGCGCTGGGCCTGAGCCGGCCACGGTCCGAGCGCCGTCGGCACGCGCACCGGCAGCTCGTCCCACGGGATGAACGGATTCGGTTGCTGCAGGTGGATCTGCCCCGGCACCTGCGCCTGCTGCAGCGCCATCGCCATCTTGATCACCGCGGCGACGCCGGCCGCGGCCTCCAGGTGGCCGACGTTCGCCTTCACCGAACCGAGCAGCAGCGGCGCGCCGGCCGCGCGGCCTTCACCCATCACCGCGCCGAGCGCCTGCACCTCGATCGGGTCGCCGAGCGAGGTGCCGGTGCCGTGCGCCTCGACGACGCCGACCTCGGCCGGCAGCACGCGCGCATCGGCCAGCGCGTCGCGCAGCACGGCCTCCTGCGACGGGCCGTTCGGCGCGGTCAGCCCGTTGCTGCGGCCGTCCTGGTTGGCGGCCGAGCCGCGGATCAGCGCGATCACGGTGTCGCCATCGGCCTGCGCATCGGCCAGCCGCTTCAGCACCAGCAGCCCGCAGCCCTCGCCGCGCACGAAGCCGTCGGCGCGCGCGTCGAAGGCCTTGCAGCGGCCGTCCGGCGCCATCATGTGCGAGCGCGACAGCGCGACCGTGATCTCCGGACTCAGCACCAGGTTGACGCCGCCCGCCAGCGCCTGGTCGCATTCGCCGCGGCGCAGGCTGTGCACCGCCTGGTGGATCGCCACCATCGACGACGAGCAGGCGGTGTCGACCGAGACGCTCGGCCCGCGCACACCGAGCACGTACGAGAGCCGGCCCGACGCGATGCTGTGCGCGATGCCCGATGCGGTGTAGGCGTCGTAGCTGTCGACGCCGCCCTGGCGCAGCAGTTGCCAGTAGTCGCCGGCCGACATGCCGACGAACACGCCGGTGCGGCTGCCGGCCACGCGCTCGGGGTTGATGCCGGCGTGTTCCAGCGCCTGCCAGGCCACCTCGAGCAGCAGGCGCTGCTGCGGGTCCATGCTGAGCGCCTCGCGCGGCGAGACGCCGAAGAAGTGCGCGTCGAAGCCGTCGACCGGGCCGACGAAGCCGCCGAAGCGGGTGTTCATCGTACCGGGGTGGTCGGGATCGGCGTCGAACCAGTCGTCGATGGCCCAGCGTTCGGCGGGCACCTCGGTGATGGCGTCGACGCCGTCGCGCACCAGCGCCCAGAATTTCTCCGCCGTGTCGGCGCCGCCGGGGAAGCGGCAGCCGATGCCGACGATCGCGATCGGCTGGTGCGCCGCCGCTTCGAGTTCCTGCACGCGCTGCTGCAGCTCGTCGGCCAGCAACGCGAGGCGCTTCGGCGAGAAATGGCTGATGCGTTCCAGGAAATCGGACATTCAGGGCCTCTTCAGTTTCTTGGCGAACATCGCCTCGACTTCTTCGTCGCTCATCTCGTCGAGCGCACCGACCGCGTCGACCGGCTTCGCCTCGGCCACGGGCGCAGCGGGCACGGCCAGCGCTTCGAGGTAGGCCGCCAGCGCCTCCAGCGTCGGGTGGTCGAACACCAGCGTCGCCGGCAGGCTGCGTGCCAGGCCGAGCCCGGTGCCGAGCCGGTTGCGCAGCTCCACCGCCATCAGCGAATCGAGCCCGAGCTCGTTGAGCGGCTGGCGCGGGTCGATCGCCAGTGCGCTCGGCGCATCGACCACCCGCGCGACGTGCTCGGCGACGAAGCCCAGCAGCCGCTCGCGGCGGCGTTGCGGCGTGGCCTGCTTCAGCTCGTCGATCAGCGCGGCGCCGGCCGCCACTGCGGGCTTCGCGTCGGCATGCTTCGCGCCGGGCTTCCCTGCGCCTTTCGCGTGCTCGGTGAAATGCGCGACGAAGCGGCCATGCGCATCGCCACCCGCCAGGAACCGCTCCCAGCGCACCGGGAACACCCCCGCATGGGCTGCCTCGGCGCGCATCAGCTTCTCCAGCAGTTCAAGCCCGTGCGTCGGCGTGATCACGTCGATGCCGCGCGCGGCCACGCGCTGGTCCACCTGGCGATCGGCCGCGGCGCCGACCTCGCTCCAGGCGCCCCAGCTGATGCTGAGCCCGGGCAGCCCGAGCGCGCGCCGGTGCGCGGCCAGCGCATCCATGAACGCATTCGCCGCCGCATGGTTCGCCTGGCCGCGCGAGCCGAGCACCGAGGYCATCGACGAATACAGCACGAAGAAGTCCAGCGGCTCGCCGCGCGTCAGCACATGCAGCGCCCAGCTGCCGTCGAGCTTGGGGCCCAGCGGGCGCACGAAGCGCGGCCAGTCCTGCTGCAGCAAGGCGCCGTCTTCCAGCACGCCGGCCGAATGGATCACGCCGCGCAACGGCTGCCCGCCGCGCGCGATGCCGTCGAGCACGCGGGCGACCTCGTCGGCGCGCGACATGTCGGCCTGCACCGCCTGCACCTGCGCGCCCTGCGCCCGCATCGCATCGAGCGTGGCCTGCGCCGCCGGCGACGCCGCGCGCCGGCCGACCAGCACCAGGTGGCGTGCCCCCCGCTCGACCAGCCGACCGGCCGTCAGCAGCCCGAGGCCCGACAGCCCGCCGGTGACGAGGTAGACACCGCGCGGCGTCAGCGCCTGCAGCGAGGCCTGCAGCGCATCGTGCTGCGTCAGCACGACCTTGCCGGTGTGCCGCGCCTGCGCCATGAAGCGGAAGGCCTCGCCGCCACGCTGCAGCGGGAACGCATGCAGCGGCAGCGGCTTCAGCTCGCCACGCTGCACCGCGCCCATCACGTCGGCGAACAGCGCCTGCGCCGCCGCCGGGTCCTGGTAGCGCTGGGCGTTCAGGTCGATCGCGTGGTAGCGCGCCTGCGGGCGCAGTTCGCGGAACTGCGACAGGCTCCAGATGTCGCGCTTGCCGATTTCCAGGAAGCTGCCTTGCGCCGACAGGCTGCGCACGCTGGCCGGGATGAATTCGCCGGCCAGCGAGTTCAGCACCAGGTCGACGCCGCGGCCGTCGGTCAGGCGCGCGATCTCGGCTTCGAAGTCGAGCGTGCGCGAGTTCAGCACATGTGCCGCGCCGTGCGCGCGCAGCAGCGCGCGCTTCGCGTCGCTGCCGGCCGTCGCGAAGACAGTCGCACCGGCGCGCTGCGCGATCTGCAGCGCGGCCATGCCGACGCCGCCGGCGGCCGCATGGATCAGCACCGTCATGCCGGCGCGGATGCCGCCCAGCATGTGAAGCGCGTGCCACGCGGTCATCAGTGCGAACGGCAGCGTCGCGCCCTCGGCATAGCCGATGCCGCGCGGCAACGGCGCCACATGCTGCGCGCCGGTCGTCATGAAGCTCGCGAAGCAGGCCTCGCCGGTCGCGACCACCGCATCGCCGATCGCGAAGCCTTCGACACCCTCGCCGAGCGCGACGACGGTGCCGGTGCATTCGCCGCCCAGCGGCTCCGGGTCGGCGCGCAGTGCGACGGCATTCATGATGTCGCGGAAGTTCAGGCCCGCCACGCGCACGCGGATCTCGACCTCACCGGGGCCGGGCGCGCGGCGCGTCATCGGCAGCAGCGGCATCTCGTCGAACACGCCGCTGGCGGCCTTCTCGAGTCGCACCGGCACCGGCTCGAATGGCTCGGCGCTGCCGTGCACCAGCCGCGCGACGAAGGCCTTGCCGCCACGCAGCGCGAGTTGCGGCTCGTCGCCGTCGGCGCCGATGGCTTGCCACAACGCGCCGGCGTCATCGTTGCCATCGAGGTCGATGCGGGTCGCGCGCAGTTCCGGGTGTTCGAGCGCGACGACCTTCGCGAAGCCCCACACCGGCGCCTGCAGCGGGTTCGGCACATCGCCCTCGCCCACCGGCTGCGCGCCGCGCGTCGCGATCCACAGCCGCGGCGTCGTGCCGGCCGCGAACGACTGCGCGCCGAGCGCCTGCACCAGCTTCAGCAGCGAGCCGAGGCTCGCGCGCTGCGTGTCGATCAGCGAAGCGGCCGACCGGGCATCCGGCACCGCGAGTTCGAGCGCGCCGAGGTGGACGATGCCGCGCAGGGGGCGCCCCACGAGCAGGCTGGCCGGCTCGGCATCGGCCGACGCGATCGTCACCTCGTGACCCTCGGCACGCATCCGCGCCGCCAGCGCCTCGCCGACGCCGCTGCGGTCGCCGACCAGCAGCCAGCCCGACGCCGGCACGGCATCCACCGCCTGCACCGGCCGCCGCGCGGCCAGCAGCACCTCGCGCGAATTCGGCTGCGGCGCATCGATCGCCGCGGCCTCGAAGCCGAGTTCGTCGAGCAGCGCCAGCCAGYGTGCGCGCGACAGCAGCGGGTAGGCCGGCCGCAGCGCGCTGTCGGTGAAGCGCCACCAGCCGTCGGTCAGCCCGAAGGTGATGTCGATCCAGCGCTCCATGCCCGCCACCTCGAGCATCAGCAGCGTGCCGCCGGGCGCGAGCACCTGGCGGACCTGGCCGAGGGTGCGGGCGAGGTCGGCCGTCGCGTGGATCACGTTGGCCGCGATCACGAGGTCGAAGTGCTGCCCCGCCAGCTGCGCCGCCAGCGAGCCCTCCAGGTCCAGCGGCTGGAAGCGCATGAACGGGTGCACGCCGAAGCGTTCGCGGGCACGGGCCACCATCAGCGGGCCGATGTCGGTGAACAGGTAGTCGCAGCGGTCGGCCGGCAGCATCGGCGCGACCCATGCCGTGGTGCCGCCGGTGCCGCCGCCCACTTCGAGGATGCGCAGCCGCTGCCCGGCCGGCAGCCGTGCGAGGGCGGCGCGCACGGTCTCGCGCAGCAGCTGGTTGTAGGCCTTGGCCTCGGGCGCATCGCGGTACAGCGCCTCGGCCAGCTCGGCCGAGCCGTTCGGGAACAGCTGGTGCAGCGGGTCGGCGCGGCCGGCCAGGATGTCGGCCAGCACCGCGCCGCAGTTCGCGGTCAGCATGATGCGCGGGCGCGAGGCCGGGTGGCATTGCACCAGCGGCGCGACGCGCTGCGCCGGGTCGGAGACCGGGTGCCAGTTCGCGACCGTGTATGCATCACCGTCGTGGCGCAGCCAGCCATCCTCGGCCAGGATCGCGAGCAGCCGCGGCAACAGCCGGTGGTAGCGCGGCGCGAGCTTCAGGCGCTGCGCCAACTCGTCCGACTGCACGCGTTCGCCTGTGGCCGGCGACCAGCCGAGTTCGACGAGTGCGCGCGCGATCCACGCCGCGCTCATCGCTTCGAGCGCGACGAAGGCCTGCTGGTAGTCGGCCAGGTCGTGCTCGCGCGACAGGTCGTCGAGGCGCGGCCCGGCCTGCGCGGCGAGTTCGGCCGGCGTCGGCAGCCAGCGGGCGTCCGGCACCGGCTCCCACGCGATGCGGTAGACCGGCTCGTCGATCGCCGCCGTGGACACCGCGGCGGCGCGCAGCGCGATGCCGTGCATCGTCGCGACGGTGCCGTGCGTGTCGAACAGCACCAGCTCGGCCTTCAGCGTGTCGGCGCTGCCGCCGGGCGTGATG
>NZ_JBFUCB010000267.1:0-7694 GCF_056405435.1 Rhizobacter sp. P1_G5
GCCGCGGCCAAGCCCGCGAAGGCCAAGCCGGCGGCCGGTCGCAAGACCCGCGGCGGTGCCAAGGCGGCACCGGAGCCCGCGCCGGTGGCGGCCGAGCCGGCCGCGGCGCTGCGCCAGGACACCGCGGCGCTGAAGCAGGATGCGCGGCTGGTCTCGCTGCTGCGCAATGCGGCCGAATCGGCGGCCGGCGAGGACGGCTGGTCGGCGCTCGGTGCGGTCGGCCAGCAGATCGGCAACCAGGCCTCGTTCGACCCGCGCAACTACGGCTACCGCAAGCTGATCGACCTGATCGAGGCGACGCAGCTGTTCGAACTCGACCGCCGCGGCAGCCAGGTGGTGCTGCGCGACAAGCGCCTTGCGAAGAGCAGGGGATAATGCGCCGGTGAAGCGGGCCAGACCGCCGCTGGTGCAAGGCTCGAAAGGGCGCACTGGAGGAAGGTCCGGACTGCACAGGGCAGCGTAGCAGCCAACGGCTGTCCACCGCGAGGTGAGGATCAGAGCAACAGAGACGAGTCGCCGCATCGGTCGCAAGGCCGGCGCGGCGGGTGAAACGGGCAATCTCTACGCGCAGCAATACCAAATAGGCACACGTTGATTCGGCCCGAGGAGTGTGCGGGTAGGTAGCACCGAGCCGGGCAGCGATGCCCGGCCCAGAGGAATGGCGGTCACGTCCGCCGGTTCGCAAGAGCCGGCGGGCGCACAGAATCCGGCCTATCGGTCCGCTTCACACTTTCAACCGGCCATCAGGCCATAGACCCGTTCCGGCGGGATGCGCGGGAACGCGGCGGCGTTCTCGGCGGCGCCCTCGATCGCGAAACCGGCCTGCGACGAATCGCGGCGGTGGGTCTCGCCGACCGGCTTGCCGTTCTTGTCGCTGAGCGTCGCGACGAGCGGGTGCGGCCCGCTGGTGGCCCGGCGGATGACGACGCCCACCTCGCCGGAGTGCAGCCGCACCAGGCTGCCGGGCGGGTGCACGCCGACCGTCCGGATCATGGCCATCGCCAGTTCATCGCCGGCGCTTTGCTGGAAGAGCTGGCGCGTGGCCATCTGCGGCGTCATCGCCGGGCGCTTCTCGCGCGCGCTGATCTTGGCCATGTAGACGTCGGCCGCGCGCAGCACGCGGGCTTCCGGGGTCGGTTCGTGGCCCTTCGGGTAGCCAGCGCCGCCCAGTTGTTCATGGTGGCCCAGCACGGTCGCCAGCCAGGTCTCGTCCTCGACACCGACGCCCTGCAGCATCGCGACCGAGGCTTCGGGATGCGCCCGGATCTGCTCCAGCTGCTTGCGGGTCGGCGGCGTGTCCTGGGCGGCCATCGTGGCCTGCAGGTCGAGCATCGACAGGTTCATCGTCAGCGCGGCACATCCGAGCGAGGTGCAGCGCTGCGGCGTCCACCCGAGCTGGCGGCCCGTCAGCAGTGCCAGCGCAGCCACCCGCACGGCGTGGCGGAAGGGGTAGAGCGCAAAGCGGCGCTCTTCCTGGCGCATGCATTCGAACAGCGCCACGTCCGGATCGCGGTCGACCAGCGCCTGCAGCACGGTGAAGAAGGCCGTCAGCGCCGCGCCCTGCGCCTCGCGGCGCTGGAGTGCGCGCGCCACCTGGTCGAAGTGATGCATCAGGCGCTCCCAGCGGTCGAACACCGACAAGGCAGCCGCGGCCTGGGACTTCTTCGCAGCGGCCGCCTGCGCCTGCCGGGCGGCCTCGACCAGCGGCCGTTCGGCCCAGGCGCCGCGCTCGTGCAGGCCGTCGAGCTGGCGCTCGTCGAGCAGCACCTGTCCGGCGTTCAGCAGCAGCCGCTCGTGCGTGTCGAGGATCCGGAACGGCAGCGGCTCGCCCACGTGCAACAGGTCGCGCACCTGGACCAGCGGAACACGGTCTGTCGAGGAGCTCATGGCGCGAGTGTGAGGCAAGCGGGGGCGCGGGTCGACCTCGCAAACGCGCATGGCGCCCCAGTCGGCCCGCTACACTCGACGCTCCGCATGAACCCCGACGCACAACAACTCTGGCGCGCACCGCGCTGGGCGCTGGCCGCGCTGCTCGCCTGCCTCGGCATGCTGGGGCCCTTCTCGATCGACACCTACCTGCCGGCCTTCACCGGCATCGCGCAATCGATTGGCGCGACACCGGTCGAGATGCAGCAGACGCTGTCGGCCTACCTGTTCGGCTTCGCGGTGATGAACCTGTTCCACGGTGCGTTGTCCGACAGCCTCGGGCGCCGTCCGGTCGTGCTGTGGGGCATCGCGGTGTTCACGCTCGCGTCGGCCGGCTGCGCGCTGTCGCAGCACATCGGCGCGCTGGTGTTCTTCCGCGCGCTGCAGGGCATGTCGGCCGGGGCCGGCATCGTCGTCTCGCGCGCGGTGATCCGCGACATGTTCCCGCCGGCCGATGCGCAGCGCGTGATGTCGCAGGTCACCATCTACTTCGGCATCGCGCCGGCCATCGCGCCGATGGTGGGCGGCTTCCTGTTCGTGCATGTCGGCTGGCATGCGATCTTCTGGTTCCTCACCGCCGTCGGCACCGCGCTGTGGATCGGCAACTGGCGGCTGCTGCCCGAGACGCTGCATGCCTCGCAGAAGCAGCCGTTCAACGTGCGCCACCTGATGCGCGGCTACTGGCAGCTGGGCTCGAACCCACGTTTCCTGATGCTCGCGCTCGCGAGCGGCATTCCGTTCAACGGCATGTTCCTGTACGTGCTGTCGGCGCCGGTCTTCCTCGGCGACCACCTGCACCTGCAGCCCGGCCAGTTCTTCTGGTTCTTCCTGATCACCATCAGCGGGATCATGGGCGGCGCCTGGTTCTCGGGGCGGCTGGCCGGCAAGATCAAGCCGCACCACCAGATCCGCCACGGCTTCGTGATCATGCTGGTGGTGTCGGTCGTCAACCTCGCGCTGAACCTGCTGTTCGTGCCGCAGGCCTGGTGGGCGCTGCTGCCGATCGGCATCTTCGCGTTCGGCTGGGCACTGATGGTGCCGGTGGTCACGCTGATGACGCTCGACCTGGTGCCCGAGCGGCGCGGCATGGCCTCGTCGTTCCAGGCCTGCATCGGCAGCCTGGCCAACGGGCTGGTGGCCGGCGTGATCGCGCCGCTGGTGATGCATTCCACGCTCTGGCTCGCGATCGCGTCGCTGCTGATGAYGAGCATCGGCGTCTTCGCCTGGATCTGGGTCAAGCCGCGCGTCGTGATCAAGCTCAAGCCGGCCGCCTGACGGTCGATATCGCGAGAGACGCCCCGAGTTCCGAGGGCGTGCCGGGAGCGTTTCCATGTCCACCATCCTGTCTGGCCGCCTTGCCGCGGCGTTGCTCGGCCTGAGCCTGGCCGCCGTGGCGGCGCAGGCCTCCGACGTCCATGCGCCGGACCCGCGCAACTCGCCGGTCAAGCCGATGAAGGATGCCGACTCCGACAAGCCGGCCGCCGCCAAGGCGGCCAAGGCCCGCGGCTTCGAGGACCCGATGGATCGCCTGCGCCAGCGCCTGGCCGAGAAGCTCGGCGCGCAGCCGGCCGAGGCCAACCCCGACATCGTGCGCGTGGCCAACCGGCCGGGTGCGGCGTCGACCACGCCGGTGCGCTCGGCGGTGTCATCCTCCGGTGGTGGTGGCGGTGCGGCTGCGCTGGATGCCACGCAGGGGGTGGCCGAACCACGTGCGATCGCCGCGCGCCCGTCGCGCTCGGTCGTCGCCGCGCATGGTGCGTCGCCGCACTGGGATTACAGCGGCGAAGGCGCGCCGGAGAACTGGAGCAAGCTGAAGCCCGAGTTCAGCGCCTGCTCGAGCGGCAAGCGGCAGAGCCCGATCGACATCCGCGACGGCATCTCGGTGCAGCTCGATCCGGTGCAGTTCGACTACAAGCCCAGCAGCTTCAAGGTGCTGGACAACGGCCACACGGTGCAGGTCAACGTGGCGCCGGGCAACTCGATCGAGGTGATGGGCCGGCGCTTCGAGCTCGTGCAGTTCCACTTCCACCGCCCGTCGGAGGAGCGCATCAACGGCCGGCAGTTCGACATGGTCGCGCACCTGGTGCACAAGGATCTCGAAGGCAAGCTCGCGGTGGTCGCGGTGCTGCTGGACCGTGGCAGCGTGCAGCCGATCGTGCAGACGGTGTGGAACAACCTGCCGCTGGAGAAGGGCGACGAGGTCGCCGCCCGCGCGACGCTCGACCTGAACGCGCTGCTGCCGTCCGAGCGCGGCTACTACACCTACATGGGCTCGCTGACGACGCCGCCGTGCAGCGAAGGCGTGCTGTGGATGGTGATGAAGCAGCCGGTCGGAATCTCGTCGGAGCAGATCGGCATCTTCTCGCGGCTGTACCCGATGAATGCGCGGCCGATCCAGTCGGCGAGCGGGCGGTTGATCAAAGGTTCCAATTAGACGGAGCCCCCACGTCGCTTCGCTCCTGCCCCCCGAGGGGGCGCCTCCCGGCGGCCCGGCAAAGCCGGCTCCGCGGGAGTTGCTTGATGGGCACTTCGCTGTGCTGGTGCGGGCTTGCTGCGACCTCGTGGATGTCTACCGGGCCACCCACCGCACGCCGGTCGTTTTTGGTGCCAGACCGCCCGCGCTTGGCGCTCCGGCACCCAWGCCACGCCCCCGTTTGGGATCCCCGCGCGGCCCTGATTCCCCCTCTTTCCCCGCTACCCTGGGCGCCTTCCGGCTGGCACGTCCGTTGCATGTATACAAGAAGGTGTTCTAAACGGCGGCGATCGGGATCGTGCACTGGCGAACGGGCATGACTCCTGCGAACCCACTTCAGCGGCGACGCACAGGAGCGCAGAAATGACGCAAGAGACGACCCAAGAGACGACGCAAGAGAAGTTGACGGCCGGCTTCCATCGGCGGGATGTCCTGAAGGGCGCCGGCGCGGCGCTCACCCTGGGTGGCCTGGGTGGCTTCGGCAGCCTCGCGAACGCGCAGGCCCCGATCACCGCCGGCTTCATCTACGTCGGCCCGAAGGACGACTTCGGCTACAACCAGGCGCATGCCGAGGCGGTGGCCGAGATCAAGAAGCTGCCCGGCATCAAGGCGGTGGAAGAGGAGAACGTCCCCGAGACCACGGCGGTGCAGAAGACCATGCAGGGCATGATCTCGCAGGACGGCGCGACGCTGCTGTTCCCCACCTCGTTCGGCTACTTCGACCCGCACATGCTGGCGGTCGCGGGCAAGAACCCGAACGTGCGCTTCGCGCATTGCGGCGGCATGTGGACCGAGGGCAAGCACCCGAAGAACACCGGCAGCTTCTTCGGCTACATCGACGAGTGCCAGTACCTGAACGGCGTCGTCGCCGGGCACATGAGCAAGAGCAAGAAGCTCGGCTTCATTGCCGCCAAGCCGATCCCGCAGGTGCTGCGCAACATCAACGCGTTCACGATGGGCGCGCGCTCGGTCGATCCGTCGATCACGACCACGGTGATCTTCACCGGCGACTGGTCGATGCCGGTGAAAGAGGCCGAGGCCACCAACAGCCTCGCCGACCAGGGCATCGACGTGTTCACTATGCACGTCGACGGGCCGAAGGTGATCGTCGAGACGGCCGCCAAACGCGGCAAGTTCGTCTGCGGYTACCACGCGAGCCAGGCCAAGCTCGCRCCGRMSGCGTACCTGACCGGTGCCGAGTGGAACTRGATCACCGCSTACAAGACCATCATCGATGCGGCGCGCACCGGCAAGCCGCACCCGAACTTCGTGCGCGGCGGCCTGAAGGAGGGCTTCGTGAAGCCGTCGCCGTACGGCGCGATGGTGTCGGCCCCGGCGAAGAAGGCGGCCGACGACGTGAAGGCCGCGATGCTGAAGGGTAGCTTCGACATCTTCAAGGGCCCGCTGAAGGACAACGCCGGCAAGACGATCATCGAGGCGGGCAAGGTCTTCAAGCAGACCGATCCGGCCCTCGAAGGCATGAACTACCTCGTCGAAGGCGTCGTCGGCAAGACCGGTGCGTAGCCCGGATGCCAATCCGGGGAGCGTCCTTCCATCATGAACGCACGCCACGCTGAATCGCTCGAAGCCGTCGCGCTGCCGCTGCTCGCGATGGCCGGCGCGCTGCTGCTGTTCGGCGCCTTCGTGTGGCTCGGCGGCAAGAGCCCGGTCGACGCGTGGACGCTGCTGTTCAAGGGCGCATTCGGCGACTGGTTCTCGTGGCAGAACTCGCTGCAGCGCGCGGCACCGCTGATGCTGACGGCGTTGTGCGTCGCGATCCCCGCGCGGGCCGGGCTGGTCGTGATCGGCGGCGAAGGCGCGCTGGTGCTGGGCGGCCTCGCGTGCGCGACCTTGCCCTACCTGATCACGCCGCCGGCCAACGCGTTCGGCAGCGCGCTGCTGCTGATCGCCGCAGCCGCGGCGGGTGCGGCGTGGATCGCGCTGGCCGGCCTGCTGCGCCAGCGGCGCGGCGTCAACGAGACGATCAGCAGCCTGCTGCTCGCCTACATCGCGGTGGCGCTGTTCAAGCATTTTGTCGAGGGCCCGCTGCGCGACCCGGCGAGCCTGAACAAGCCGTCGACGCGACCGATCGCCGATGCACTGCTGATCGGCGGCATCGGCGGCAGCGACATCCACTGGGGCCTCGTCTTCGGCATCGTTGCCTGCATCGCGCTCGGCCTGTGGATCTTCCAGACGCCGTCGGGCTTCGCGACGCGCGTGGTCGGCGGCAACGCGCGTGCCGCGCTGCTGGTGGGCCTGCCGAGTGCGCGATTGATCGTGATCGCCTGCGCGATCGGCGGCGCCAGCGCCGGCCTGGCCGGCGGCATCGAGGTGCTGGCGGTGCACACCAGCGCCAACGCTGCGCTGATCGCGGGCCTCGGCTACACCGGCATCCTGGTGTCCTTCGTCGCGCGCCACAACCCGTGGCTCGTGATGCCGGTGGCGGTGCTGTTCGGCGGCTTCGGCGCGGCCGGCAGCCTGCTGCAGCGGCGCATGGACCTGCCCGATGCCTCGGTGCTGGTGCTGCAGGGCTTCGCGTTCCTGCTGATCCTCGCGAGCGAGGCCTTGCGCGGCAGGCTTTTCGTCGCGCGGGCGAAGCCGGCCGCGCTGCCGCCGCTCGTTGCGCCGACCTCCGCGCAGGTGAGCACATGAGCAGCATGGAGTTGTTCTTCAACGTGCTGATCGCCGTGCTCGGCGGTGCGATCCGCGTCGGCACGCCGTTCCTGATGGTGAGTCTCGGCGAGTGCGTCACCGAGAAGGCCGGCCGCATCAACCTCGGGCTCGAGGGCGTGCTGGTGTTCTCCGCGATGAGCGGCTTCGGCGGCGCGTACCTCAGCGGATCGGCCTGGGTCGGCGTGCTCGTCGGCGGGCTGTCGGGCGCCGCGCTCGCGCTGCTGCACGGCCTGGTGTGCACGCTGCCGCGCGTCAACGACATCGCCGCCGGCATCGCGCTGATGCTGCTCGGCAGCGGGCTCGCGTTCTACCTCGGCAAGCCGCTGATCCAGCCGCAGGCGCCGCAGATCCCCGCGCTGGCGCTCGGCGAATGGAGCAGCTCGGCGCAGATCCGCTCGGCGCTGCAGGTCAATGCGCTGTTCCCGATCGGTGTCGCGCTTGCTGCGCTGCTCGCGTGGGGCTTCAAGGCGACGCGCTTCGGGCTGGTGCTGCGCATGGCCGGCGATTCGAGCGATGCGGCGCGCTCGCTCGGCTACTCGGTCCACGGCATCCGCATCGCGGCCACGGTGATCGGCGGCTTCATCGCGGGCCTGGGCGGTGCCTCGCTGTCGCTGCACTACCC
>NZ_JBFUCB010000268.1:0-7656 GCF_056405435.1 Rhizobacter sp. P1_G5
GTGCAGCTCGACGTGCCCGGCGCGGCGCCCGGCCAGGTGCGCAGCCTGCGCAGCTTCGGCGACAGCCGCGCGATCGCCGCGCAGGCGGGCTCCGCACGCGTGGCGCTGGTGATCGGCTCGAGCTTCATCGGGCTGGAGGTGGCGGCCTCGCTGCGCGCCCGCGGACTCGAGGTGCATGTGGTGGCACCCGACGCGGTGCCGATGCGGCGCATCCTCGGCCCCGAGCTCGGTGYGTTCGTGCGCGACCTGCATGCGTCGCACGGCGTGGTCTTCCACCTCGGCACCACCGTGGCGCGGGTCGACGGCTCCCAGGTCCGGCTGGCCGACGGCACGGTGCTCGAGGCCGACCTGATCGTCGCCGGTGTCGGCGTGCGGCCCGCGCTCGCGCTGGCCGAACAGGCCGGGCTCGCCGTCGACCGCGGCGTCAGCGTCGACGCGTGGCTGCAGACCAGCGCGCCGGGCATCTTCGCGGCCGGCGACATCGCGCGCTGGCCGGACCCGCATTCGGGCGAGCGCATCCGCGTCGAGCACTGGGCGCTCGCGCAGCGCCAGGGCCAGGTCGCCGCGCTGAACATGCTCGGCCGGCACCGCGCCTTCGACATCAGCCCGTTCTTCTGGAGCCAGCACTACGACGTGACGATCCAGTACGTGGGCCATGCCGAGCGCTGGGATGCGATCGAGATCGACGGCTCGATCGCGGCGCGCGACTGCAGCGTGCGCTACCGGCTCGGCGGCCGCGTGCTGGCCGTCGCGACGATCGGGCGCGACCTGGCGAGCCTGCGCGCCGAGCGCGAGCTGGAAGGCGCCGTGGCGGCGTAGCGCAGGCTCATTCGTGGTCGGCCGTCGTGCCGCCGGCGGCATGGCGCAGCCCGTCGAGCGCCGGCTGCACGACGGCGGCATCCGACTCTTCGGCGAACACCGCATAGGCCGGGTACAGGAACTCGGGCGCGCCCTTCACGCGGCGCAGCCGGCCGCTGTCGAGGTGCTTGCGCACGACCGCGAGACGGAAGTAGCCCGAGCCGCCGTTGGCCAGCACGAACTCGCGCCCGAGCGGGCCGAGGCCGGCGGTCACCGCGGCATGGCCCAGGTGCGGGAAGGCGAGGCTGTGCTGCTGCGCGAACTCCGGGCCCCAGTCGACGTAGACGTAGTCGGCCGGGTCGAGCTTGCGGGCGCGCTTGTGGGTGGGCGGGTGCGTCGTGACGAGCACCAGCTTCTCCTCGATCAGCAGCTCGATGCGCAGGCCCGGGCGGCGCTGCGGCGCGTAGACGACCGCGATGTCGAGCATGCCGGAGGCGACGCGGTCCATCAGCTCGGGCGCGACGCCCACCTCGGTGCGCAACGCGAGTTGCGGCGCGACGTTGCGCATCCACAGCAGCCAGTCGAGCAGCAGCGGATCCCACAGGCTCATCTCGCAGCCGATGGTCAGCACGGATTCATGGCCGGGCGGCACGGCCACCTGGTGGCGCGCCCGCTCCCACACCTGCACCATCATCGAGGCGTGGCGCACGAAGCGCTCGCCGGCCGGCGTGAGCGAAGCGCCGGCCTTGCTGCGCACGAACAGCGTGGCGCCGACCGCCTCCTCCAGCGCCTTCACGCGGGCGCTGACCGCCGTCTGCGTGACGTGCAGCCGCTCGGCGGCGCGAACGAAGCTGCCGGTCTCGACGATGTCGAGGAAGGTGCGCGCGAGGGTCACGTCCACAGCGTCTCCAGAGACGGATTTGAATGCAACATTGTTGCTCTTATCGGTCAATAAAGATCGCTTTACCTGCCCTCAAGCAAGGACGACCATGTGCATCACGCCAACGGAAGGAGTCCGGAATGAACACACGCTCTTCGAACACGACACCGCAGCGCACCGCTTCCGAACGCCCGCAGGCGGGGCCGGCACAGCGGGCCGCCGTGCCGCAGAAGAATGCCGACGCGCAGCGCACGAACGCCTCTGCCCAGAGCCGCAGCGAAGCACGCCATGCCACCCGCGTGGCGGCCGAGAGCGAGGTCCTGATCGTCGGGGTCTGAGCGGGCCCGTCCGCTGTCGCTCTGGTCAGATTGCGCCGGTCTCCGGCAGCTTCGCGATCACCTTGATCTCGAATTGGAAGCCGTAGAGCCAGGTCACGCCGATGCCGGTGAGCGTCGGGTGCGGTGCGTTGCCCCAGTACTCCGGCACGATCTTCCAGATCGTGTCGAACGTCGATTCCGGATCGACGATGAAGACGGTCACGTCGACCACGTCGTCGAACGTGCAGCCGGCTGCCGCCAGGATGGCATTCAGGTTGTCGAACGCGAGCCGCACCTGGGCCTGCAGGTCCGGCTCGGGAGAACCGTCCGGCCTGCTGCCGACCTGCCCCGACACGAACAGGAAGCCGTTGGACCGAATCGCCGGCGAATACCGGTTCGTCTCATAGAGCGACTGGCGCCCGGCCGGAAAAACCACATCACGCTTGCCCATCGATGGCTCCTTGGAATTGATCACGATGGCGTGACTCTAGGGATCCCCGCCGCCCGGATCTACGGGCCTCGAAGACAATCATCGTTTGGAAAATCCAAACAATCGTCGACGGGCTGGGGGCAGCGATGGACCGTTTTGATGCGATGCAGGCATTCGCCCGCGTGGTGGAGACCGGCAGCTTCACGAAGGCGGCCGAGACGCTGCAGCTGAGCAAGACCAGCGTGACGCAGCTGGTGCAGCAGCTCGAGGCGCGGCTGCGCGTGAAGCTGCTGAACCGCACCACGCGCAAGGTCAACGCCACGGCCGACGGCGCGGCCTACTACGAGCACGTGCTGCGCCTGCTGGCCGACATGGACGATGCCGAGAGCAGCCTGTCGAGTGCCTCGTCGGCGCCACGGGGCCGGCTGCGGGTGGACGTGCCGACCCCGCTGGCCCGCATGATCCTGGTGCCGGCACTGCCGGCCTTCCACGCGCGCTACCCCGACATCCAGCTCGACATGGGCGTGAGCGACCGCATGGTGGACCTGATCGGCGAGAAGGTGGATTGCGTCGTGCGCGGCGGCGAACTCACCGACCTGTCGCTGATCGCACGCCGCGTGGGCGACCTGCAGGCCCGGGTCTGTGCGGCGCCAAGCTACCTCGAGCGTGCGGGCACACCGGTGCATCCGCGGGATCTCGAGGGCACGCATCACCGCATCGTGGGCTACAAGAGCGCGCGCACCGGCACGATCCTGTCGTACGCGATGCAGCGCGACGGCGAACGCATCGAGGTGCTGGGGCGGTACGTGGTCGCGATGGACGATGGCAATGCCTACTTGGCGGCCGGCCTGGCGGGCCTGGGGGTGCTCTGGCTGCCGGACTACATGTCGCAGGCCCACCGGGCGAGCGGCGAGCTGGTGCCGCTGTTCGAAGACTGGCGCTTCGATGCGATGCCGATCTACGTGGCGTTTCCGCCGAACCGGTATGTCAGCGCGAAGCTGCGCGTGTTCATCGACTGGGTGGCCGAGTTGATGGCGCAGCACGCACCGCCGCAACCGCACTCGACGCCCTCAGGCTCGTGACGGGTTTTCATTCGGACCAAGGCGGCGTGACGACACCAAAAACGGCAGCTGCCACCACGAACATCACGAGCATGGCCACTGCGGCAACGCGTGGCGGCAGGAACCGCCGAAGAAGATGCACGCGAACGTAGAGGCCGACAACCGAGGCTGCCAGCACCAGGAATGGGAAGCCGATGGGCGCCCAGCCGGTTTTCGCCGGTTCATTGAAGGCGCTCAAGGCCACAACGAAAACAGGCGCAGGCACCAGGAGCAAGGCCACATCGGCGAGGAAGAGCGAGTGCGTGCGGAAAGCGGACACCAAAGGCGGAACTGCGAGCAGGAGCAGCACCGACATAACGGTGATCGCAAGCGGTTCGAAGGACATGGCGTTCCCGTTGATGCGCTGCACGTGCTCTTGGCTTCAGGAAGGACAATCCGCCGGCGGCAAGCGAGGATCCGGCATGCCGCAGTGTCGATGATCTCGCATGCTGCCTCCTGAATGACTTCCTATTTCTTCGTCTTGTCGGTGGGTCTCGTCGCAGGCTGCGTGAGCGGCGTGATCGGCACCGGTTCATCGCTGATGCTGTTGCCGGTCCTCGTCTACGCCTACGGTCCGAAGCAGGCGGTGYCCATYATGGCCGTCGCCGCGGTGCTGGCCAACATCGCACGCGTCGCCGCCTGGTGGCGAGAGGTCGACTGGAAGGCCGTGGCGGCGTATGCGTTGCCGGGTGCGCTCACCGCGGCACTCGGCGCACGCACGATGCTGTCGCTGCGACCGGCCGTCATCGACGCGATGCTCGGCGTGTTCTTCCTCGCGATGCTGGTGCTCAGGCACTGGCGTGCCGGCACGAGGCGGCGCCTGCGCTTGCGAGAGGTCTCGGCAGCCGGCGCGGTGATCGGTTTCCTCACGGGCCTCGTGCTGTCGACCGGACCGCTCAGCGTTCCGGTGTTCACCGCCTACGGCCTGACGGGCGGCGCCTTCATCTCCACCGAAGCCGCAAGCTCGCTGGCGCTGTACCTCGGCAAGATCGCGACCTTCCGGCAGCTGGGTGCGTTGCCGGCCGACACGCTGCTGCAGGGCGCCATCGTCGGCAGCTCGCTGATGGCAGGAACCTATGCCGGGAAGGCGTTCGTGATGCGCATCAGCCCCCGCGCGTTCTCGCTGCTCCTGGATGCGCTGATGCTGTGCTCAGGGCTGTCGCTGTTGTGGGCGGCGTGGCGCTGAGGTGCCGTTGGTAGACATTCAAATAGTTCGAGTCGACCTGGCAGCAGGTGATGTCGCAGAAGTTGACTCGGTCGGGCTTCTCCAGCCATCGGCCGACGCCGGTGAAGTAGCGCACATGCGCCGCGGCAGAAGTCGTCTTCACCAGGCGTCCGATGATGAAATCCGGGTCGTCTCCACGCTCGCACTCGAGAATGAGAACGGATGGGCGCGCGCAAGCTGCTTGATGATTGCGCGCCAGTCCTGCAGATCGAACGTCATGTCGAATGGAACCTGCTCCAGCAGGCCGTCTTGCTCGAGCAATGTGGTTTGGAACTTGTTCGTCGCAGAGCTTCGAATCTCGGTGATGTCCGATGTGCTGAGCACCATCAACCCGTCCAGGCGGAAGTCGCAGACGTACTGCAGCACGACCAACTGATCGGACGAGGCCAGCACGAATCCCTGGATCGTCTGGGCGTCGATCTCGGTCCGCGTGATCGAAACGAGTTCCCGCTGTGCCGTCATTCGCCTCCTCCGCGCTCGTACTTTGATGTGGCACGAATTCTGGCATCGAACGCCACGGCGTCATGTCCACGCAACGCCTCGATTGACCCGCGTCAGCCCACCGCCCGGTGAACACCTGCCCGAGGTCCGAGCTTGCGCGGCGGCAAGGTTCCACCGTTCATGCCGCGCTGCAATGGTTCGCCGGGGGATGTTCCCCCGCCCACAACCACAGGAAAGAGACCATGACTTCCCGCTCGATGTTCGCCCGCGCCACGCTGGCGCTGGCCGCCGCTGCCGCCTTCGCCGCTGTGCCCTGCGCGGCCCAGGCCCAACCCGAAGCCACCGGCCCGTGGCTGGTGCGCCTGCGCGCCGTCAACCTCGACAGCGCCAACAAGGACGACACCGGCCTCGACCTGAGCATCAACAGCAAGGTGATCCCCGAGCTCGACATCTCGTACTTCTTCACGCCCGAGATCGCCGCCGAGCTGGTGCTGACGTACCCGCAGAAACACGACGTGAAGGCCGGCGGCACGGTCATCGGCTCGCTGAAGCACCTGCCGCCGACCATGCTGCTGCAATACCACGTCACCGGCCTGAAGGGCTTCACGCCCTACCTCGGCGCCGGCGTCAACTTCACGCAGTTCTCCGCCGTCGAGCTGCCGGCGGGCGTCGACATCGACCGCCACAGCGTCGGCCTCGCGCTGCAGGCCGGCGTGGACATCCCGCTGCAAGGCCGGCTGTCGCTCAACATCGACGTGAAGAAGGTGCAGATCCGCACCGACGTGAGCGCGGCCGGCAACAAGCTCGGCACCTTCAAGGTCGACCCGCTGCTGGTCGGCGTCGGCCTCGGCTGGCGCTTCTAGCAGCGGACGCAGGGCCCGGTCRGGCCGGGACCTTGTAGTCGCGCTCGGTCATCAGGTCGATGCCGCAACTCAGGCCCTCGGCCCACGCGATGAACTCCTTCACCGCCGGGCCGGCCAGCGGCGCGCCATGCTGCGGCACCATCATGTCGATGCGCAGCGGGCGCACCATCTGCGCCCACAGCCGCAGCACCTTGTTCGACACCATGTAGCGCCGATGGAAGCCCTCCATGCGCGGCAGCACCTCGGCCAGCGACGTGACCGGCTGCTGCGCCTGCGCGCCCGAGCCCATCGACGCGCCGAGGTCGCCCGAGAACAGGATGCGGCTCACCGGGTCGTAGAACTGGAAGTTGCCCTCGGCGTGCAGGAAGTGCGCCGGCAGCGCGACGAGCTCGTGGCGCCCGATCGGGATGCGCTGCCCGGCATCCGGGATGCCGACCACACGCCCCTTCACCTTGCCCGCCTTGCAGAAATGCGGCACGAAGCGCTCCCATACGCGCGAGATGTACAGCTTGGCGCTGCTGGTCGCCGTCATCCAGCGGTCGAGCGACGCGATGATGTCCGGATCGGCGTGCGAGGCGACRATCGCCGACAGTTCATGCGGCGCGAAATGACGCGTCATCGCCATGTACAGCTCGTTGTAGGCGAGCGTGCCGCCCGGGTCGATGATCGCGCCGGTGCCGCGGTCGACGATCAGGAACTGGTTGGATTGCACCGCGTCGCCGTCCTCGTCGCAGAGGTCGGTGAACATCAGGCACTGGTGCCCGTCGGCATTGAAGAGTTCTGTCGGCATCGTGTCGTCCAAGTGAAGTCGGGCGACTCTAGAAGCGACGTGATCGCCGCGGCTTGCGCCGGCTCAACAATGCTGCCGTCATGGATGAGGCCGGGGCGCTTTACGCACGCTTGTGCCGGGTTCAGGATGGCGGCGACGCCCACTCAAGAACTTGAAAGACCCGATGAGCACCGATCACATGACCGCGGCCGACCCGAAGGCGGCCGCCCTCCTCCCCCAGGACATCAGCACCGAAGTGCTGCTCGAGAAATACGCGAAGGGCGACGAGCGCACGCCCGACGACGTGCGGCGCCGCGTGGCCCGCGCGCTCGCGCAGGTGGAGCCCGCCGAATCGCGAGCCCAGTGGGAAGCGCGCTTCCTCGAGGCGCTGCAGGCCGGCTTCATCCCGGCCGGCCGCATCAACTCGGCGGCCGGCACCGAACTCACCGCCACGCTGATCAACTGCTTCGTGCAACCGGTGGGCGACGCGATCGCGCAGGAAGAAGACGGCCACCCCGGCATCTACACCGCGCTCACCGAGGCCGCCGAGACGATGCGCCGCGGCGGCGGCGTCGGCTACGACTTCTCGCGCATCCGCCCGCGTGGCGCCTGGGTCGCGAGCACGCAGGCCAACGCGTCGGGGCCGGTGTCGTACATGCGGGTGTTCGACCGCTCCTGCGAGACGGTGGAGTCGGCCGGCGCGCGGCGCGGCGCGCAGATGGGCGTGCTGCGCTGCGACCACCCGGACATCGAGGAGTTCATCCACGCGAAGGACAAGGGCGACCTCAGCAACTTCAACATCTCGGTCGGCCTCACCGATGCCTTCATGGAAG
>NZ_JBFUCB010000269.1:0-7650 GCF_056405435.1 Rhizobacter sp. P1_G5
CCTGCCCTGTCGTCTGATGCCCCGGGCGGATGCGTCACGATGCTCTTCAGCTCGGGCCGCGGCGCACGCAGCGCTTGCAGGTCGGGCCGCGGCCGGCGCAGCGCAGGGCTCGCCTCGAAGCAGTGCTCGAGCGCTTGCGCGGCCGCGAGCAGCGCGCCATCCCCGCGCAGCCGACCGATCAGCTGCAGGCCGAACGGCATGCCGTGTTCGTCGCGCCCGCACGGCAGCGACAGCGCCGGGTTCGTCGCGAGCGTGACGACGTAGGTCAGCCCGAGCCAGTGGTAGTAGTTGCGCATGTCCTGGCCGTCGATGCGCCGGGCATACAGCTCGGTCCACGGGAACGGCGTGACCGGCGTGGTCGGCGCGATGATCAGGTCGTAGCGCTCGAAGGCGTGCGCGAAGCGCCGCGCGATGCGCGTCTGCTCGAGGTGCGCCCAGGCGCGGTCSGCSAGCGTGATCGACGCCGCCATCTCGACATTGGCGCGCACATTGGGCCCGAGCGTTTCGGGGGCGGTGCGCCAGGTGTCGGCGAAGGCGGCGACGAAGCTCTCGGCGCGCAGCGTGTCGAACGCCCGGTCGGCATCGCCCAGCGCGAGGTCGACGGGCTCGCAGCAGGCGACCCACGGCCGGATCGCTTCCACGCGCGCGCGAAACACGCGCCGGATCTCCGGGTCGACGATGCACAGGCCGAAATCTTCGGTCGTGCCGACACGAAGCCGGGACAGGTCCACCCCGGCGAGCGGCCAGAGCGACGCGCCGTGCGCCGCATGCGACAGCGGGTCGCGCGCGTCGAAGCCGACGGTGGCGGCCAGTTGCAGCGCGGTGTCGCCGACGTCGCGCCCCATCGGCCCCAGCACCGAGAGGACCGACCAGCCGAGCGGCCGCGCATCGTTGGCCACCAGGCCGGGCGAGGGCCGCAGGCCGACCACGCCGCACAGGGCCGCCGGGATGCGCAGCGAGCCGCCGGTGTCGGAGCCGGTCGCGATCGGCAGCATGTCGACCGCCAGCGCGGCCGCCGAGCCGCCCGACGAGCCGCCGGCGTTCAGCGCGGGGTCGAAGGGGTTGCCGGTCGCGCCCCACACCGGATTGCGCGTGTTGGCGCCGGCGCCCATGTCGGGCACGTTGGTCTTGGCGGTGACGATCGCGCCGGCCGCGCGCAGCCGCGCAACGAGCAAGTTGTCGTGCGCCGGCACGTTCGCGCGCCGGCCGATGTTGCCGTGGGTGGTGAGCAGCCCCGCGGTGTCCAGCAGGTCCTTCACGCCGAGCGGCAGGCCGTGCAGCAGGCCCAGCGGCGCGCCGCGCATCACGTCGGCCTCGGCCTGGCGGGCGCTCGCGCGGGCGCGTTCGAAGTCGGTGGCGGCGATCGCGTTGACGGCGGGGTTGAAGGCTTCGATGCGCGCGATGCAGGCGTCCATCAGCTCGACCGGCGAGACCTGCCGGCTGCCGATCAGGCGGCGCAGCTCGACGGCGGAACGCTCGGGCAGCGTGGGGTCGTGGCTCATGGTGTTCACTCCAGCGGAATGTTGGCCTTGTGAACGTAGGCTCGCAGCAGCGGCAGCTCCTTCGCCACGCGCGCATCGTAGAACGAGCCCGGCTCGTACGACACGTCGACGCCGGCCTTCTCGAGATCGGCGCGGATGGCGGCGTCCGCCAGCGTGTCGGCGAGCGCCTTGCCCAGCGTCTTCTGCACGGCGGGCGGCAGCCCGCGCGGCGCGACGATGGTGATCCACGGCAGCATCTCGAAGCCGGGGTAGCCGGCCTCGGCGACGGTCGGCACCTGCGGCAGCGAGGGCGAGCGCCGCGCCGACGTGACAGCCAGCGCCTTCACATGGCCGGCCCGCAGCATCGGCAGGGCGGCCACGTTGGTGTCGAAGCTCAGGGCCACCTGGCCGCCGATCAGGTCCGTCATCGCCGGCGAGCTGCCCTTGTATGGCACATGCAGGATGTCGACGCCCGTGGCCAGCTTGAACATCTCGCCGGCCAGGTGCGAGGTGGTGCCGTTGCCGAACGATGCGTAGGCCAGCTTGCCGGGCTGCGCCTTGGCGAGCGCGACCAGCTCCTTCACGCTGCGGGCCGGCAGCGACGGGTTGGCCAGCAGCACCAGCGGCGAGGTGCCGATCAGGCCGATCGATTCGAAGCTCTTCTGTGCGTCGTACGGCAGCTTGGCCTTCAGCRCCGGGTTGACCGTGAAGGTGGTGTTGGAGCTGATCAGCAGCGTGTAGCCGTCGGGGGCCGCCTGGGCCACCGCGCCCGCGCCGATCGTGGTGCCGGCACCGGCCTTGTTGTCGACGATGACGGTCTGGGCGAGCCGCTGTCCCATGCCCTTCGCGACGACGCGGGCGATCGTGTCGGTCGCACCCCCCGGCGGGAAGGGCACGACGAGCGTCAGCGGCTTCTCGGGATAGCCGGCCGCCCATGCCGGGCCGCATCCCAGGACACCGAGCAAGACAGCGAACAGCGGGGCGAGGCGGGTGGTGGTTCTCGACATGGGCGATCCTTTCGGAAGGAGAAGGGGGTCAGCGCAGACGTTGCGGCGCCAGGGCGTGCACGTCGATGCCCTGTTGCACCAGGTCGGGCGGCAGGGCGGTGCCGCGCAGCAGCGAGGCGGCCAGCGCCGCGGCGCCGGCCGCGCTCTGGATGCCGTAGCCGCCCTGGCCGGCGAGCCAGAAGAATCCGGGGCAGTGCTCGTCCCAGCCGATCACCGGCTCGCCGTCGCGCACGAACGAGCGCAGGCCGGCCCAGGTGCTGGCGGGCCGGCGGATCGTCAGCGTCGTGACGGCTTCGATCTGGTGGATGCCCAGCGCGATGTCGAGCTCCTCGGGCACCACGTCGTGCGGAACGGTCGGGTCGGCATTGGCAGGCGAGCCGAGCAGCCGGCCGGCGTCGGGCTTGAAGTAGTAGCTTTCGTCGACACCGACCACGGCCGGCCAGCCCGACACGTCCGAGCCTTCGGGTGCCTTGAACGTGAAGGCGCTGCGCCGGTGCGGCACCAGGCCGACCGGCGCCGCACCGAACACGGCCGCCACGTCGTCGGCCCAGGCGCCCGCGGCATCGACCACGGCCCGTGCCTGCACGGCCTCGCCGTCGGCCAGGCGCAGCGTCCAGCGCTCGTTGCTGCGCTGCGCGGCGATGACCTCCGCGCCGGTGCGGAGCTCGCCGCCGCGGGCGCGCATGCCGCGCAGGAAGCCCTGGTGCAGTGCGTTCACGTCGATGTCCTGCGCACCGGGCTCGTAGAGCGCTGCGTGCACCACGTCGGGCCGCAGGCAGCCGACGCGGGCCAGCGCCGCACCGGCATCGATCCGCTCGAGCACGCTGCCGCTGGCCGCCAGCGTGCGCTGCATGGCGTCCAGCAGGGCCTGCTGGCCGTGCGTGGCGAGGTAGAGCACGCCGCGCGGCGCCAGCAGCGGGGCGGAGGCGAAACCGTCCGGTGGCGTCTCGTAGAACGCCCGGCTGGCCCGCGTGAGCGCACGCACGGCCGGCGGGCCGTAGCTCTCCATGAACATGGCCGCCGACCGGCCGGTGGCGTGGTAGCCGGGCTGGGTTTCGCGCTCCAGCAGCAGCACGCTGCGTTCAGCGGCCAGCTGCCAGGCAAGCGACGCACCGGCGATGCCGGCGCCGACGATGGCGAGGTCAAATTCTCTCATACGAGAATTCTCACATGCGAGAATCATGCCGGCAACCCCCGCAAGAGAAACGATGCCCAAGCTTCGAACGACGAGTCGTCCGCCCGCTCGCACGACAGCAGCCGCCTTGCCCGACCGCGAGCGTGTCGGCGAGCGCCTGCGGGCCATCCGCAAGCGGCACGGGCTGACGCTGCAAGCGCTGTCCACCCGTTCGGGCGTCGCGCTGTCGACCCTGTCGAAGATCGAGCTCGGGCAGATCTCGGTGAGCTACGAGAAGTTCGCGGCGGTCGCGCGCGCTCTCGAGGTGGACATCGCGTCGCTGTTCGATCCGCTCGCCGAAGCGGCGCCGGCCGCGGGCCGCCGGCCGGTGGTCGTGCGCACGACGCTGGACGCGGCACCCCGCTACGACGCAGAGAACTACGACTACCGCATGCTCGCCACCGGCTTCCCGGCCAAGCGCATGACGCCGCTGCACGGCATCATCGTCGCGCGGCAGATGGCGCAGTTCCCCGACTACATCCGCCACCCGGGGCAGGAGTTCGTGATGGTGCTGTCGGGCCGCGTGCGCATCCACTTCGAGACCGGCGAGGTGGTTGACCTCGCGCGCCAGGAGTCGGCGTATTTCGACAGCGGCGTCGGCCACGTGTACCTGTCCACCGGCAAGGCGGACGCGCGCGTGGTCGTGGTGATGACGGAGTGAGAGGCGAGGCGCAACCCGGTCGGGCGGCCCGGACGTCGAAGTCCATCACGACGTCGGCCGCCGGCGCACCGGCGCTGCCGCGGTCGGCGAACTCCCAGCGGAACAGGTCGGCACCCGAGTCGCCGCGCAGCACGTCGTTGCCGGCGCCGCCCAGCAGGGTGTCGTTGCCGGCGCCGGTGCGCTCGTCGTCATTCGTGTGGATGGCGCTGCTCCGCGGCGTGCGCAGAATGAGGCGCTTGCAGGGAGAGCCTCCATGAGCCATGACATCGCGTCGCAGCGCCGGCGCCAGCTGCTGTTGTCCGGCCTGGGCGGATCGGCGTTGGCTGCCGAGCCGGCCCGGGCCGAGCCCGCGCTGTCCTCCGGTGGCCACCACCCGCCCAGCCTCGACACCCGGCTCACGCGCGGCTACGGCGTGCGCCATCCCTTCGTCGGTGCCGGCATGGGCTTCGTCGCGCTGCCGTCGCTGGTGGCGGCGGTGTCGAACGCCGGCGGCATCGGCGTGCTGGGCAACGGCATCGAGCCGCCGCCCGGCACGCAGGCGCTGATCCAGTCGATCAAGGCCATGACGGCGCGGCCCTTCGGCGTGGATTTCATCTTCGACGACTCGGCGTTCGGACCGCTGGTGACGGAGGCGCACATCGATGTCTGCATCGTCGAGCGGGTGCGCCTGGTGGTGTTCCACATGAACGTGCCGCCGCGGGCCTGGGTCGATCGGCTGCATGCGGCGGGGGCCCGGGTGTGGATGCAGGTGGCCTCGGTGCCGCAGGCGCTGGAGGCGGCAGCCGTCGGGATGGATGCGGTGATCGCCCAGGGCTCGCAGGCGGGCGGGCACAACAAGAGCGGCACGCGCACGCTCAAGCTGCTGCAGCAGGTGGTCCAGGCCGTGCGGCCGTTGATGGTGCTGGCCTCGGGCGGCATTGCCGATGGCCAGGGGGTGGTCGACGCCTTGTCCCACGGGGCCGATGGCGTCTGGGTGGGCACGCGCCTTGTCGCGTCGAGCGAGGCCCATGCGCATCCGGAGTACAAGCGCCGCATCGTCGAAGCCCGGGGGCACGCCACGGTCACGACCACGCTGTTCGGGCCGGAGTACCCCGGGCGGCCGTACCGCGTGCTGCGCAACCGGGTCGTCGATGAATGGGCCGGCAGGGAAGGGCAGGTGCCGAACCCGCCGCCGCCGCCCGCGGTCATCGGCAGCACGCTGCTGTTCCCGCTGACGCTGAAGCAGAACTACAGCATGCCCAAGTTCAGCGCCATCGTGCCGACGCCGGAGACGACCGGGGACTTCGAGGAGATGGGGCTGCCGGCCGGCTCGGAGAGCGTGAAGTTCATCAAGCGGGTGCAACCGGCCGGCGAGATCGTGCGGGAAATGATGGAGGAAGCGCAGGCGCTCATCCGATCGGCCTGATGGCCCCATCATCCTTTGATCATGACTTCGAAGGCGAGCGGTCCTAGATTCTTCGGATGCACCGGCCCGCCGACTCGAAGACCCCAGCTGATTTCTCACCCTCGTCCCGGCGCACCTTCCTGGTCAGCATGGCTGCGCTGGCGCTGCAGGCGTGCGGAGGGGGCGGAGGGGGCGGCACCGATGCCGGGTCCGCAGGCCCGGATGACGGCACCTGCGCTGCGGGCGCCACGGCGACCGGCAGCGGGTCGGCCGCGGCGAGTTTCGTGCACCCGGGCCTGCTGCACACGCAGGCCGACTTCGATCGCATGGCCGCGAAAGTCGCCGCGAATGCGTCACCGTGGATCGACGACTGGAAGGTGCTGGTGGCCAACCGCTACGCGAGCCCGACGGGCCTGCCCGATCCGCAGCCGACCCTCTACCGAGGCAATGACGGCACGCACGACGAGAACTACATGATCCTGGCGCGTGACATCGCCGCGGCCTATGCCTGCGCACTGCGCTGGAAGGTGTCCGGCGACGTTGATTGCGCCAACAAGGCCGTGCGGATCATGAACGCATGGGCGACGACGATGACCGCCATCGGGGGTGATTCGAACCGCTTCCTGGCGTCGGGCCTGTACGGCCACGAGTTTGCCAATGCGGCCGAGATCATGCGCAGCTATTCCGGCTGGGCTGCCGCCGATTTCGCCGCGTTCCAGAACTACATGCGCACCGTGTTCTACCCGGTGTGCAGCAGCTTCCTCGCGGATCACAACGGGGCCGACATCACGCACTACTGGGCCAACTGGGACCTGTGCAACATGGCCGCGATCATGGCGATCGGCGTGCTGTGCGACGACCACGGCATGTTCGAGGAGGCCGTCACCTATTTCAAGACCGGTGCCGGCAACGGCGCGATCGCGCAGGCCGTGTACTTCCTGCATGACGGCAACCTCGGCCAATGGCAGGAGAGCGGTCGCGACCAGGCGCACAACACGCTGGGCATCGCGCTGATGGGTCCGATCTGCGAGATGGCCTGGAACCAGGGCATCGATCTCTACGGCTTCGACAACAACCGCTTCCTGGCCGGCGCCGAGTACGTCGCCAAGGCCAACCTGATCGAGTCGGGCACGAGCTACTACGGCGTGCCTTACCTGGCCTACAACAATGCCGACAACGTCGACCAGGCCGTCCTTTCAACGGGATCGCAGGGCTCGGTGCGTCCCGCGTGGGCGCTGGTGTTCAACCACTATGTGAAGCGCAGGGGCCTGGCCGCGCCGTACACGCAGAAGTTCGCGGCGCTGGTTGCGCCCGAGGGCGGCGGCGGCAACTACGGGCCCAACAGCACCGGCTTCGACCAGCTCGGGTACGGCACGCTCACCTGCACGCGCGATGCGCTGGTGAGCGGGCTCGCGCCCAGCGGTCTCACCGCGCGCTCGAGCGCCGGCTCGGTGATCCTGTCGTGGTGGGGATGCGCCGAGGGGCTCAGCTACAACGTCAAGCGCGCGGCGTCGGCGTGCGGGACGTTCACGACGCTTGCCACCGGCATCGCCGATCTGCTGACCTACACCGACGCGGACGTCGCGGCCGGAACCTGGTACTACGTCGTCACCGCGACGACGGCGACCGGAGAGAGCGCCGCGTCAGGCTTCGTCACGGCCACGACCGACCTGCAATTGCACACGCGGCTGCAGTTCGACGAGACGAGCGGCAACAGTGCGGCCGACGCGACGGGCAACGGCCACACGGGCACCCTGGTCGGCGGTGCGAGCTTCGTCGCGGGACGCGTGGGCGGCGCCGTCTCGCTTGATGGCGTCACCGGCCATGTCAGCCTGCCCGACAAGCTCGTCGAGGACCTCTCCGACTTCACGCTCTCGGTCTGGCTGAAATGGAACGCAGCCACCCGGAACGCTCGCGTGTTCGACTTCGGGACGGGCACCGGA
>NZ_JBFUCB010000270.1:0-7635 GCF_056405435.1 Rhizobacter sp. P1_G5
GGCGCAAGCGGCGTATGACAGCGGCGTCGCGAACGCGCTGAGTGCCGGCATCTGCACCGCCGTGTCCATCTGGGGGTCGCCGTCCCTGCCGTCCCAGCTGAGCACGCAGTCTGCCGGCGCCGCCAAGGCCGGGCAATTGACCCTGCTCGCCGGCAGCGCCGGAGGCAGCGGCAACTGCGACGGCTGGGCCTCCAACGCCAGGTTCGACAACCCGTGGCGGGTGGCGGTCGACGGTGATGGAAACATCTACGTGGCGGACAACCACAACCACACCATCCGCAAGATCTCGCCAGAAGGAGCGGTGCAAACGCTGGCCGGCTCGCCCGGCAAATCCGGCACCGCCGACGGCCTCGGCCTGGCTGCACGGTTCTACGCGCCGCAAGGCATCGCTGCCGATGCGATCGGAAACGTGTTCGTGACCGACGGCAGCAGCACGATCCGCAAGATCACGCGCGACGGGCTGGTCAGCACGCTCGCAGGATCACCAGGAGCGCTCGGCAACGCCGATGGCGTCGGAGCAGGCGCCCGATTCAGCGGCCCTGCCGACCTCGCGTTGGACACCCATGGCAACGTGTACGTGGCCGACAGCTTGAACAACGCGATCCGAAAGGTGACGCCGCAAGGCGTGGTGACGACACTGGCGATCAGCTCCTGCGGGTCGAACAGCCTGTCGAATCCTTCTGGCATCGCGGTTGACAGCGCCGACAACCTGTACATCTCGAACCTCGGCGGCTACGAGGTTTGCAAGGTGAACCCGGACGGCACTTCGACGTTCTTCGCCGACGGGCAAGGCAGCAGCGACGGCAGTTTCCAGGAACCACGCGGTCTGGCCGTCGACAAGGACGGCAACGTCTACCTCGCCGATGCCTTCAACGAGATCATTCGAAAGATCACACCCCAGGGCGACGTCAGCACGCTGGCCGGCAGGCTGGTCACGCGTGGAAGCGCGGACGGCTTCGGGACGGACGCGCGGTTTCGCCGGCCCAACGGCGTAGCGGTCGACTCGCACTACAACGTGTATGTCGCCGACGAAGAGAATCACACGATACGGAAGATCTCATCGGACGGCGAAGTGAGCACGCTCGCCGGACTTGCATCCAACTTCGGCTACGCGGACGGGACCGGTGGCAACGCCCGATTCCAGGCACCGGGAGGCTCGGCCGTCGACTCGCAAGGGAACATGTACGTGGCGGACGCGCTGAATTACGTGATTCGCAAGATCACACCAGCGGGTGTCGTGACAACACTCGCGGGAACACCGGGCGTGCGCGGCAACAGCGACGGCGTCGGCAGCAATGCGCAGTTCCGGTTCATTTCGATTCACTCCGACTCGATAGGCGACACCGACCCGGTCGGCCTCTGCATCGACCGGAACGGCAACCTCTATGTCGCGGACACCGGCAACAACAGCGTGCGCAAGGTCACCCCGGCGGGCGAAGTGACCACGATCGCCACGGTGCCCGATCCGCGAGGCATTGCCGCGGATCCGAACGGCAACGTCTTCGTGTCGAACTACAGCGCGATCCGGCGTGTCACGCCTCAAGGCGTGGTCACCCTGTTCGCAGGCGACGTGCAGCAATGGGGTTCGGCAGACGGACAAGGCACCGCCGCTCGGTTCACCGATCCACGCGGTTTGGCGGCAGACGCTGGTGGCAACATCTATGTGGCCGACACTGGCAATGCCACGATCCGGCGGATCACCTCCAACGGGTCCGTCACGACGCTGGCTGGCACGGCCGGCCAAAGCGGCACGGCAGATGCGACGGGCAGCGCCGCTCGCTTCAGCGTCGTGCTGGGCCTTGCGGTGGACAGCCAGCAGAACATCTACGTGGCCGATCTGGGCGGCGCCGGCGGTACAGGCCATCCGATCGCAAAGACGGTTCGAAAGGTGACGCCGGCCGGCGTGGTCAGCACCGTCGTCGGCAAGCCCGGCAGCGCCGGCAACATCCTGGGGGCACTTCCGGCGTCGCTCGGCCAGATCGGATCCGTCGCTGTCGTCAGCGACAAGCAACTCGTCATCACGGCGAACGACGGTGTGTTCCTGGCGACCTTCCCCTGAGAGACCGCTCTCAGCCTCGTGCGATGATCGGATCGCACGAGGCGCGAGCCCTGCTCCTCGCAATCTTCGAGAGACCGAGCATGGAAACCTTGGACGACATGCGACGGCGCCACCTGCTGACCATCGAACAGCACGCCGAGATCGGCGCCTGGGTCGCCAGCGCCAAGTCGCCGGAAGCGATCATGGCGATGMCGCCCCACCTGTGGCGCGCGCTGTCGCTCGCCAGCGTGCTGATGAACGTCGATGCCGAGTTGACGCAGGCGCCGATGCTCGGCGAAGGCTGACATCGCCGCCCGGGCCTGCGCCGGTCGCCTGACTACGCGGGCGGGAACTTCTGATTCAGATCGGCGAGCAATCTCTCCATCACGGCCCCCGCATTCAGCGCGTTGTTCTTCAGAGCAACCTCCACCGTCCACATCTGATTGCCAAGGGCCGCCCCCCAGGCCGCGTGATTGAACCGCTCGGTGTTGCACATCTGGATCAACGCCTTCACATCTGCGTCCATCCAAACCCCGCCGATGGGCATGCGATTCAAGAGTGTCCGAAACTGTCCCACCGACGGGGGCGGGCTGCCCGTGTGCTGCGACACCAGCTTTTGCACAGTCTCCCAAGCCTTGAATCGCCCGGAACGCCCCGAGTCAGTAGCATTGAGCTTTTGCAGATCCGTGAACACGGCTTGCTCGTCCGGCGAGACGTGGGTCTCGAAGTCAGGGCTCGAGACGATCCCATTCACCCGTTTGCGCACGTCGCTCCACGCAATCTGCTGCGTGTTCCCGACCGTCTGGATGCCCTTGCTCCAGTCCGCGAGGTCCTGGCACGCGGCCTGACAGGAACTGGTCGGCTTGCGCTGTGGCGCAGCCTCGGGGGCTGAAACCTGCCGCTGTTGCGCCGCCGGCGATGCAGCGGGCGCCTGATGGCCGGCAGGCCAAAAGTTCTTGACGGTGCGGCCCACCGCCGTCCATGCGCTGTATCGCGCCTGTCCCGGCTGCCCCAGCAGAGGCTTCAGAGCCTCGATGCTGTTGCTCAACGCCGGCGCCAACTGCGCAAATTCAGGAAAGGTGGTCAGGGTGTTCACGATCTCCTGGGCGAGCATCCAGTCCTCGGGCTGGACTTCGGGCGTGGTCTTCCCGCGCGGCGCGTTGACACGCTGGTCGTCGTAGTACGCCAGCATGCTCTTCAAGGCATCGAAATGCGCCTTGAAATCCTGCACCTGTCCGCGCGAACGCGCAGCCAGGAACGGAACACTCTGCATGGTGGCGAACGAGGCCACCTTGAACATGTGCGACCCGGAGCGAGAAGCCAGATGGCTTTGCACGCAGTGCCCTGCGGAACTGCGCTGCCTGGAAAGCGTGGTGACCCTTGCGGCGTGTTCCGGTGAGGGGGCACTCAGCGAGCGCGAGATCTTGCGAACAGCATTGGGCTGAAGTTTGGTGGAAGGACCCATGGTGGCCTCTGTGTTGAAGTGACGCCCCAGGCGCCACCTCAGCCTCACAAGCGCCGAGCCCTCACCCGAGTAACGCCCTGTATGTCACGCCAGCCGCCACATCGTTCCACGCGCAGTACATCCTTCCGCTCAGAACGTCCCCGGATACGCCCCGCCATCCAGCAGGATGTTCTGCCCCGTCAGGTACCCCGCCTGCACGCTGCACAGGAACGCGCAGAACGCGCCGAACTCCTCGGCCGTGCCGAAGCGCTGCGCCGGGATCGTCTTGCGCCGCGCATCCCACGCGGCGTCGGCGTCCTGCCCCGTCTTCTGCGCCCCGGCCCGCACCGTCGTTCGCAACCGGTCGGTGTCGAACGCGCCGGGCAGCAGGCCGTTGATGGTCACGTTCTTCGCGACCAGGTTGGTGCGCGCGAGGCCCGCCACGAAACCGGTGAGCCCGCTGCGCGCGCCGTTCGACAAGCCCAGCACGCCGATCGGCGCCTTCACCGCGCCCGAGGTGATGTTGACCACGCGCCCGTAGCCGCGCCCCGCCATCGCATCGACCGTCGCCTTGATCAGCTCGATCGGCGTCAGCATGTTGGCATCGAGCGCCTTGATCCACGCGTCACGGTCCCAGTCGCGGAAATCCCCCGGCGGCGGCCCGCCGGCGTTGTTGACCAGGATGTCGACCTGCGGGCACGCCGCCAGCGCCGCCTCGCGGCCGGCGGCCGTCGTGATGTCGCCCGCCACGCTGCGCACCTCGCCGCGCTTCAGCGCCCGCAACTCGGCGGCCGTCGCCTCCAGCGCCTCGGCACCGCGCGCGGTGATCACCACGTTGACGCCCTCGCGCACCAGCGCCTGTGCGCAGCCCTTGCCCAGGCCCTTGCTGGCGGCACACACCAGCGCCCACTTGCCTTCGATTCCGAGATCCATGCGATTCCTTTCGATGCCGTGCGGCGAATCGCCAGGATTCTCGGCGAACTCGCTACTTCAGCGCCTCCACGCGGTCATACAGTTCCTTCGACCACGGCGCATCGGGGGCCGTCACTGCCTTCTGCACCGCCTGCATGAACGGCTTGCGGTCCACCTTCACGATGGTGCGGCCGGCCTTCTCGAACTCGGTCACGAGGCGGTGCTCGGATTCGAGGATGTCGCTGCTCGCCCGCGTCGACGCCTCCCAGAGCACCTGGTCGAACAGCTTGCGGTCGGCCGCCGGCATCGAACTCCAGGTGGTGCCCGACACCACGGTGACCAGCGATTCGGTGATGTGCCCGGTCAGCATCGTGTACTTCTGCACCTCRTAGAACTTCTTGGCCTCGATCGTCGGCAGCGGGTTCTCCTGYGCATCGACGGTGCCGTTCTGCAGCGCCAGGTACACCTCGGCGAATGCGATCGGCGTCGGGTTGGCGCCCACCGCGCGCGGGAACATCATGAACAGCGGCGCATCCGGCACGCGCAGCTTCATGCCCTTCATGTCCTCCGGCTTCAGCACCTGCTTGTTCGCGGTGAGGTGGCGCTGGCCGTAATAGGTGTAGCCGGCGATGTGGTTGCCGCCGCTCTTGCTCTCGTACCCCGCCGCCAGCTCCTTGAAGATCGCGCTGTCGCGAAAGCTCTGCCAGTGCGCATGGTCGCGGAAGATGAACGGCCCCGACGCGATCGACAGCGGCGGGTAGGCCCGCCCGGCGAACGCCATCCCGGTGTAGATGATGTCCACCGTGCCCAGCGTCAGCCCCTGGTTGATGTCGGTCTCCTTGCCGAGCGTGGACGCCGGGAACACGTCGATCAGGTACTTGCCGTTGCTGCGCTTCTTGATCTCCTCCGCCGCCCACAGCGCCTGCTTGTGGTACGGCTCGCTGGTCTCGTAGACGTGGGCCCATTTGAGCTTGGTCTGCGCGAGCCCGGCGGTGCTGCACAGCGCGAGCAGCGCCAGCGCGGCAAAACGCTTGAAAGGCTTGAAGGAAGAGATCCGGATCATCGTCGTCTCCTACGGCTTGTTGAGGTTCAGCTTCGGGATCAGCACCTTGAAGGTCTCATGGTCGCGCGCGACCACCTGCTTGAAGGCCGCCGCATCGGCATACGCATAGCCGAGGTTCAGCTTGTCCATCGCCTCATGCAGGCTCGGCTCGGCGGCGGTCTTCTGCGTCGCGGCGCGCAGCACGTCGACGACGTCCTGCGGCGTGCCCTTGGCCACGCCCAGGCCACGCCACGTGCCGATGCTCAGGTCGACGCCGCGCTCCTTCAGCGTCGGCACCTTCTCGAAACCCTTCACGCGCTGGTCGGCCATCACCGCCAGCGTCTTCAGCTTGCCGGCCTGCACGTAGGTCGACACCTCCGCCGGGCTGACCGACACCGCATCGATCTGCGAGCCCATCAGCGCCAGCACCGCCGGCCCCGCGCCCTGGTAGGGCACGTGCAGGAACTTCGCGCCGGTGCGGTCTTCGAGCGCGGCCGCGGCCAGGTGCCAGATCGAGCCGACGCCCGAGTTGCCCACCCGCAGGTCGCCCTTCTTCGCGGCGGCGATGAACTCCTCGTAGGTGTTCCAAGGCGCATCGGCACGCACCGTGATCGCGGCCGGGTCGGCGTTCAGCTGCGCGATCGGGATGAAATCCTCGTGCGTGAACTTCGCGAGACCCAGGTGCGGCAGCGTCGCGATCTCGACCGTCATCACCGCGATCGTGTAGCCGTCGGGCTTGCTGTTGATCACGTAGCTCCAGCCGATCGCGCCGCTCGCGCCCGGCTTGTTGCTGACGTACATCGAGGCCGGCAGGTGCTTGCGCGAGGCCTCGGCGAAGGCGCGTGCGAGCGCGTCGGTGCCGCCGCCCGGTTGGTAGGGCACCAGCAGCTCGATCGGGCGCGTCGGGTAGTCGGCTGCGCGCGCGTTGGAGGCGGTGAAGGCCGAGATCCCGGCCAGGGGCAGCAGGCAGGCGGCAGCCAGCAGCAGGGCGTGCCGTGCAGCATCGAAGCGAATCATCGTCGTTGTCTCCGTTCAGTCGTCGTTGTCGTCAGGAAAGGGAAATTCAGGACACGGGATTCAGGAAAGAAGGCGCGGCAGCCACAGCGAGATCGCCGGCACGAAGGTCACCAGCGCCAGCGAGGCCAGCAGCGGCACCAGCCACGGCAGGATCGCCATCGTCGTGCGCTCGACCGACAGCCGGGCCACGCGCGCCAGCACGAACAGCACCAGGCCCATCGGCGGGTGCAGCAGCCCGATCATCAAATTGAGCACCATCACCAGCCCGAAGTGCACCGGGTCGATGCCCAGCCGCTGCACGATCGGCAGCAGGATCGGCACGAGGATCGTGATCGCCGCGGTCGGCTCCAGGAAGCAGCCGACGAACAGCATCAGCGCATTGGCCAGCAGCAGGAACTGCCACGGCTCGCTCGCGATGGCCAGCACCCCTTGCGCGATCAGCTCGGTGGTGCGCGTGGCGGTCAGCATCCAGCCGAAGATCGACGCGGCCGCGACGATGAACAACACCGTCGACGAGGTCTCCACCGTGTCCATGCACGCCTTGACGAGCGCCTTCAGGCTCAGCGTGCGGTACCACGCCAGGCCGAGGAACAGCGCCCACACGCAGGCGGCGATCGCGCCCTCGGTGGCGGTGAACAGGCCGCTCGTCATGCCGCCGATCAGCAGCACCGGCGTCATGATCGGCAGCACCGCATCGAAGCGGAAGAAGCGGTCGGCCGCGAGCAGCGCCGCCATCGCGAGCGCGGCGGCGAGCTGCATGTTGACCCCGGTCCCCGACAGCGCCCACAGCGCGAGCGGAAACGCCACCACCACCGCCAGCTCGGCCAGCGCCTTGGCGATGCGGCGCCATTCGGGCCGGGTGTCGCGGCCCCAGCGGTTGCGGCGCGCGAACCAGGCCACCGTCAGCATCATCAGCAGCGCCATCACCGCGCCCGGCACGATGCCGGCCAGGAACAGCTGCCCGACCGACACGTTGGCGAACATCGCGTAGATCACGAACGGCAGCGACGGCGGGATGATCGGCCCGAGCGTCGCCGACGCGGCCGTCACGCCGACCGCGAACTCGGTGCTGTAGCCGTGGTCCTTCATCGCCTTGATCTCGATSGTGCCGAGGCCGGCGGCATCGGCRATSGCGGTGCCGCTCATGCCGGCGAAGATCACCGAGCCGACGATGTTCACGTG
>NZ_JBFUCB010000271.1:0-7634 GCF_056405435.1 Rhizobacter sp. P1_G5
TTTCGGTACCGCGGGCGCGGCCGAGCACACGATCAAGCTCGACAGCCCGCAGGCCGCCAAGCGCTTCAACGACCGGCTGATCAACGCCTGCATCCGTGCGCAGAGCGTGCCGCGCGCGGCCGGCAGCGGCCGCCTCACGGTGGCGATCGTCGGCGGCGGCGCCACCGGCGTCGAGCTGGCGGCCGAATTGCATGCCGCGGCGCGCGTGCTCGCGAACTACGGCTTCGACCACATCCACCCCGAGAAGGACCTGCAGATCGTGCTGGTCGAGGCGGCGCCGCGGCTGCTCTCGCAACTGCCCGAGCGCCTGAGCGAGGCGGCGGTGCGCGAGCTGCGCAAGCTGGCGATCGAGGTGCACACGAACGAGCGCGTCGTCGAGGTGACCGGCAGCAGCCTGAAGATGGCCAGCGGCAAGGTGATCGGCTCCGACCTCACGGTGTGGGCGGCCGGCGTCAAGGCGGCGGATTTCCTGCGCACGCTGGGCGGTGGCGAGGGCCGCGATCCGCTGGAAACCAACAAGCTGAACCAGCTGATGGTCAACGGCAACCTGCAGACCACGCGCGACCCGGCGATCTTCGCGTTCGGCGATTGCGCGGCCTGCCAGCAACCCGACGGCGCCTGGGTGCCGCCACGCGCGCAGGCGGCCTACCAGGAGGCGATGTACCTGGTGAAGGCGATCCCGAAGCTGCTGGCGGGCGAGACGGTGAAGCCGTTCGTCTTCAGCGACAAGGGCTCGCTGGTGTCGCTGTCGGAGTACTCGTCAGTCGGCAGCCTGATGGGCAGCCTGACGCGCGGCAGCCTGTTCATCGAAGGGCGGCTCGCGCAGTTCATGTACTGGGCGTTGCACAAGCAGCACCAGATGGCGCTGGGCGGCTTCTGGCGGATGGTGCTGGTGACGCTGTCAGAGTTCCTCGACCGGACCTACCGGCCGAAGATCAAGCTGCATTGAGCGCGGCGAGCTGCGCCGGCGTGCCGACGTTCTCCCATGCGCCGCGCCACACCTCGGCGCTGATGCGCCGCTCGCGCATGCCGGCGAACAGCAGCGGCCCGAGCGCCGCCTTGGTGCCCGGCGCGATGCCGGCGCACAGCGACGCGCGGCACAGCGCGAGGTTGGCGTAGGTCCAGCGCAGGCCGTCCGGCCCCGCGGAGTCGGCCAGCCCGAAGCCTTCGGCGTCGAGCCCGAAATCGCCCTTTGCATGGAACGCCGGGTTCGGCACCAGCCACAGGTGCGCCAGCAGCGACCCGGCGGCGAAGCGCTCGCCTTGGGCGGCGTCAAAGCGGAAGCCCGGCGCGTGGATGTCGCCCGAGACGACCCAGAAGCACTCGTCCGGGCCGTCGACCAGCAGCGGCAGCGCCTTCGCGATGCCGCCGGCCGTCTCCAGCGCACCACCGTGGTCGCGGCCTTCCATCGAGTAGCGGATGTGCAGGCCCCAGCGGCTGCCGTCGCCGAGCGCGGCCGGGATCTGCGCCTCCAGCCACGCGGTGTTGATCACCACGTCGCGCACGCCGTCGCGCGCCAGCGCCTCCAGGTGCCATTCGATCAGCGGCTTGCCGTGCACCTTCAGCAGGGGCTTCGGCGTCGCATCGGTCAGCGGCCGCATGCGCTCGCCACGGCCGGCGGCCAGGATGATGGCTCCGCGTTTCATTCGGTACCCCGCAGCAGCGATTGGCGTTCCACCCGGGCCGGCTCGAACACGCCGAGCAGCGTGTCGAGCAGCGCATGCGCCTTGGCCGAGTTGTCCGCGCCGAGGTTGCACACGTAGACGTCCAGTGTCACCGCCGCCAGCTCGGGCCAGGTGTGCACCGCGAGGTGCGATTCGGCCAGCAGCACGACGCCGGTCACGCCGCCCGGCGCCGGGAAGCGGTGGAACAGCTCGCCCACCGGCTGCAGCGCCGCCGCCGCGACGGCCGCGAGGCAGCGCCGGCGCAGCGCGTCGGGGTCGGTCATCGCGGGGTTGCCGGGGGCGCAGCCGCGCAGGTCGGCGGTGAGGTGCAGGCCTTGCATCGGCGGGATTATCGGCGGCGCCTAAAATGCGCCGCTTCCGCCCCTCGCGCCCTCACGCGACCTTCCCGAATCCAACCCAGGAGCCGCCCGGCATGACTGCCCCCGCCCACGACACCACCTTGATGGCGAACGCCATCCGCGCCTTGGCGATGGACGCCGTCCAGCAGGCCAATTCCGGCCACCCGGGCGCCCCGATGGGCATGGCCGACATGGCGGTCGCACTGTGGGGCCGTCACCTGCGCCACAACCCGGCCAACCCGCACTGGGCCAACCGCGACCGCTTCGTGCTGAGCAACGGCCACGCGTCGATGATCCTGTACGCGCTGCTGCACCTGACCGGCTACGACCTGCCGATGAGCGAGCTGCGCAATTTCCGCCAGCTGCACAGCAAGACCCCGGGCCACCCCGAAATGGGCTACACGCCGGGCGTCGAGACCACCACCGGCCCGCTSGGCCAGGGCGTCACGAACGCGGTCGGCATGGCGCTGGCCGAGAAGCTGCTCGCGAAGGAATTCAACCGCGACGGCCACGCCATCGTCGACCACCACACCTACGTGTTCCTCGGCGACGGCTGCCTGATGGAAGGCATCAGCCACGAGGCCGCCGCGCTGGCCGGCGCCTGGCGCCTGAACAAGCTGATCGCGCTGTACGACGACAACGGCATCTCGATCGACGGCAAGGTCGCGCCGTGGTTCAYCGACGACACSCCGAAGCGYTTCGMGKCCTACGGCTGGAACGTGATCGCCGCGGTCGACGGCCAGGACGTGAGCGCGGTCRATGCCGCGATCGCCGCCGCCAAGCGGGCCGACAAGCCGACGCTGATCTGCTGCAAGACCACCATCGGCAAGGGCTCGCCGAACCGCGGCGGCACGTCGAAGGCGCACGGCGAGGCGTTGGGGGCCGAAGAGATCAAGCTGACCCGCGAAGCCCTCGGCTGGAGCTACGAGCCGTTCGTGATTCCGGAGCAGGCCTACGAGCAGTGGGACAGCCGCCCGGCCGGCCTCGCCGACGAGACGGCGTGGGTCGATGCCTTCGAGGCCTATTCGAAGGCGTACCCGGAACTGGCGGTCGAGTTCATCCGCCGCATGGACCATGAGCTGCCGAAGAACTTCGCGCAGACGCTGCTCGACGCCGCGGTCGCCGCGAACGCGAAGGCCGAGAACGTGGCCAGCCGCAAGGCCAGCCAGATCGCGCTGGAGTCGTTCACGAAGGCGCTGCCCGAGCTGCTCGGCGGCAGCGCCGACCTGACCGGCTCGAACCTGACCAACACCGGCAGCACGCCGCCGCTGCGTTTCGAGGCCGACGGTTCGCCGAACGGCGGGCGCCACATCAACTACGGCGTGCGTGAGTTCGGCATGGCCGCGATCATGAACGGCATCGCGCTGCACGGCGGCTTCATCCCGTACGGCGGCACCTTCCTGACCTTCAGCGACTACAGCCGCAATGCGATCCGCATGGCCGCGCTGATGAAGATCCGCGTGATCCACGTGTTCACGCACGACAGCATCGGCCTCGGCGAAGACGGCCCGACCCACCAGTCGGTCGAGCATGCCGCGGCGCTGCGCCTGATCCCGGGGCTGGACGTCTGGCGCCCGGCCGACACGGCCGAGACGGCCGTGGCCTGGGGTGTCGCGATCGAGAACCAGCGCCGCCCGAGCGCGCTGCTGCTGTCGCGCCAGAACCTGCCGTATGCGCCGAAGGCCGAGTTCGGGGCCGGCCAGCCGCAGGCCGCGGTCGACACCATCGCCAAGGGCGGCTACGTGCTGGCCGAGCCGGGCGAGGTGGGCCTGAAGAAGAAGGCGCAGGCGGTGATCATCGCCACCGGCTCCGAGGTGCAGCTCGCGCTGCATGCGCAGCAGCTGCTCGCGAAGCCGGAGAACGGCGCGATCGCGGTGCGCGTGGTCAGCATGCCCAGYACCTCGGTGTTCGACCGCCAGAGCGCCGCCTACAAGACCAGCGTGCTGCCGCAGGGCCTGCCGCGCATCGCGGTCGAGATGGGCGTGAGCGACGGCTGGTGGAAGTACGGCTGCGCCGCGGTGGTCGGCATCGACACCTACGGCGAATCGGCACCGGCGCCGGTGCTGTTCAAGCACTTCCACTTCACGCCGGAGAACGTGGCCGACACCGTGCGTGTCGTGCTGGGCCGCTGATGAAGCGGGCGCTGGCCGGGCTGCTGCTCGGCCTGCTCGTTCCCTGCGCCGTTCATGCGGCCGAGGCGCTGCCCGAGGGCTTCGTGCTGCAGGCGGACCGGGATTCGCTTGCCTGTCTGACGCCGGCGCCGGCCGACCGCAAGCCCATCGAGTACCCCGAGGACGCGAAACGGTTCAAGCAGTCCGCGCAGGTGCGCGTCAGCCTGGAGTTCCACCACCCGGGCAAGCCACCCCGCGTCAACATCCTCACCCACGCCGGCGATTCCAGATTCGATGCGGCGGTGGAAGACTATGTGTCCGCCTATCGGTTGCCCTGCCTGCGCCCGGAAGCGGGCACGGTCACCGCGACGCAGGATTTCGAGTTCACGCCGGACGACGGGCGGCCGATCAAATGGCGCCCGTTGCTGAAGACGAACCCCGACATCCAATCGGAGAACTGCAAGGTGCAGTTTCCGGAGATTCCGGGATACCCGAGTGGGGCGGGCAGGAGCGGCAGTACCTACGCGGCCTTGCTGGTCGAGATGAAGTTTCGCGGGCCGACGCAGCCGCCCGTCGTGACGTATCCCTACAAGGATGCGACCCGTCCTTTTGTGGAGACCGTCACCCGGTGGGCATCCGGGGTGCGGATCCCTTGTCTGAAGGAGGACGAGGTCGTCACTGCCGCGCGAATGTTCCACTTTCGCATCGAAGACTCGGGCGGCATCGTCCTCAAGGACCTGAGCCTGCAGCAGCTCGTGCCGGTCATCGACAAGCTCGATGAGCACCACGTCTACTTCGACTTCAATGCGATGGGCTGCCCGTTCGAGGTGCGCATGCACCTGTATCAGCCGTTCCTGACCAACCCGGTCGGAGAGATCGGATCGAGCGACCCTCGGCGTGCCGAGTTCCTCGACTGGCTGACCAGGATCTCGCTCAAGCTTCCCTACAAGGCGCTGGGGCAGGTGTTGGGCTCGCCGATGACCGTGTCGGTGCCTTGTACCCAGCTTGATCTCCGCTGAATCCCCCGAGCGGCGACAATGTCCCGACGTTTTTTCGCAAGCATCAACTGGAGAGACAGACCATGACCATCAAGATCGGCATCAACGGCTTCGGCCGCATCGGGCGCATGGTGTTCCGTGCCGCCATCCAGAACTTCAAGGACATCGAGGTCGTCGCGATCAACGACCTGCTGGAGCCTGACTACCTGGCCTACATGCTGCAGTACGACTCGGTGGCCGGCCGCTTCGACGGCACGGTGGCGGTCGACGGCAACACGCTGATCGTCAACGGCAAGAAGATCCGCCTGAGCGCCGTGAAGGATCCGGCCGAGCTGAAGTGGGGCGAGGTCGGCGCCGACATCATCGTCGAAGGCACCGGCATCTTCCTGACCAAGGACACCGCGTCCAAGCACATCGCCGCCGGCGGCAGGAAGGTCGTGATGACCGGCCCGTCGAAGGACGACACGCCGATGTTCGTGTTCGGCGTCAACGACAAGAGCTACAAGGGCGAGGACATCATCTCCAACGCCTCATGCACCACCAACTGCCTGGCGCCGCTCGCCAAGGTGCTGAACGACAAGTGGGGCATCAAGCGCGGCCTGATGACCACCGTGCACGCCACCACCGCGACGCAGAAGACTGTCGACGGCCCGAGCAACAAGGACTGGCGCGGCGGCCGCGGCATCCTCGAGAACATCATCCCGTCGTCGACCGGCGCGGCCAAGGCCGTCGGCGTCGTGATCCCCGAGCTGAACAAGAAGATCACCGGCATGTCGTTCCGCGTGCCGACCTCGGTCGTCTCGGTGGTCGACCTGACCGTCGAGCTGAACAAGGAAGCGACCTACAAGGAGATCTGCGCCGAGTTCAAGGCGCAGTCCGAAGGCGCGCTGAAGGGCATCCTCGGCTACACCGAGGACAAGGTCGTCGCGACCGACTTCCGCGGCGACCCGCGCACCTCGATCTTCGACGCCGACGCCGGCATCGCGCTCGACAGCACCTTCGTGAAGCTGGTGTCGTGGTACGACAACGAATGGGGCTACTCGAACAAGGTGCTCGAGATGGTCCGCGTGGTCGCGAAGTAAGCGCTGCTTGCGCTGCCGGAAGGCCTCCTGCGGGAGGTCTTTTTCATGTGTCGTTCCGCTGCCGACCATCGAATCTGCACGCTCATTTGAAGCCAGTTGTCTCCATGCGTGTCAACCGATGTCCGGTTCACCCCTGGACACAAGGCTGCTGCCTACACTGGCCGCTCCGGGCTGCGCGCCCCTCCCAGGTTGTCCCATGAAGCGACTCATCGTCTCCTGCATCGCCTCGTTGCTGGCCGCGTCACTCGCACCGGCGGCATCGGCGGCCGAGCCGGCGCCTGCCGTGCACAAGATTCCCGCCGAGATGCAGGCGCGGGTCATCGTCAAGTTCAAGGCGGACTCGAGCGCGATGCGGGCGCTGTCGGTGGCGAGCGGGGGGAGCAGCAACGCGCAGGCGGCACCGCAGCAGGCACAGGCGCTGTCGCAGCGGGTCGGCCTCGCGCTCAGCGACGGCCCGGCGGTGTCGGCCCGCAGCCAGCTCGTGAAGGCGAGCGGCCTCAGCTCGGCGGACCTCGCGGCCCGCCTGTCGGCCTTGTCCGATGTCGAATACGCCGTGCCGGACGGCCGCCGCCGCGCGTTCGCGGCACCGAACGATCCGCTGTATGCCGGTGGCGCGAGCGTGTCGCCGGTCGCCGGCCAGTGGTACCTGCGTGCGTCGAGCAGCAGCGTGGTCTCGGCGATCAATGCCGAGACGGCCTGGGCGCTCACGACCGGCAGCAGCAGCGTCGTCGTCGCGGTGCTGGACACCGGCATCCGCGGCGACCACCCGGAGCTCGCCAGCAAGCTGCTGCCGGGCTACGACTTCATCAGCGACGCCGCCACCGCGAACGATGGCGGCGGCCGCGACAGCGACCCGAGCGACCCCGGCGACTGGATCACCTCGGACGAGAACGCGAGCGGCGACTTTGCCGGTTGCGGCGCCGAGGACAGCAGCTGGCACGGCACGCAGACGGCCGGCCTCGTCGGTGCGTCGACCAACAACGGCGTCGGCATGGCCAGCATCGGGCGCGACGTGAAGGTGCTGCCGGTGCGGGTGCTCGGCAAGTGCGGCGGTGCCGACAGCGACATCATCGCGGCGATGCGCTGGGCCGCCGGCTTCACGGTGCCCGGCGTCACGACCAACGCCAATCCGGCCAAGGTGCTGAGCCTGAGCCTCGGCGGTTCGGGCTCCTGCTCGCAGGCCTACAAGGACGCGATCACCGAGCTGACCACCGCCGGCGTCGTCGTCGTCGCGGCCGCCGGCAACGACGGGCTGGCGGTCAACGTGCCGGCCAACTGCCCGGGCGTCGTCGGCGTGGCCGGCGTGCGCCACACCGGCACCAAGGTCGGCTACTCCAGCCTCGGGCCGGAGGTCACGATCGCCGCGCCGGCCGGCAACTGCGTCAACACCGCCGGCGCCTGCCTGTACCCGATCCTGACG
>NZ_JBFUCB010000272.1:0-7602 GCF_056405435.1 Rhizobacter sp. P1_G5
AGCGCGACCTCACTGGGCGGCATCTCGCCACCACGCAGCAGTGACACCGCGCGCTCGACACGCCGCTGAACGACGAACTGGTGCACCGGCACGCCGGTGCTGCGCTTGAACACCGTCTTCAAGTGCGACGCACTGATTCCCGCCACCTCGGCGAGCCGCGCGAGCGAGAGGTCGGCAGCGACGTGTGCGTCGATGTGCTCCACCACCCGGCGCAGCTGGTGCGGCGACAGCGGCGCCGGCTCGCGCCGCGCGGTGGCAGCCGAGTGGCCGAGCAGGTGCACCGCCAGCGCAATGCCCAGGGAGTCCGCGAACAGGCGGCCGCTCGGCGAGCCGGCCAGGCGGTCGGCATCCAGCGCCCACGCGATGTGCTCGATGCGGGCATCGCGGAACTGATGCCGCGGTGCGAGTGCCGCACGGCTCTCGGGCAGACGCATCTCATCCGCGGCCCGTCGCAGCAGCGCGTGCGGCAGGTGCAGCGTCAACGTGCTGCCCGCGTCGTGCTCCTCCCAGGCGTCGGACATGCCGGCCGGGACGATATCGATCTCGCCACGCCGGGCGACGAAATCGCGCATGCGGCAGGTTCCGCGCACCGGTGGGCCGGCATGCAGCTTGACGCGATGGTCGGCGATGGGCGCCCAGGCCGCAGGGCCCGGCAAGGTGGCAAGGCGCTCGACCCGCAAGTTCATCACCATCGTGTTCCTTCCTCGGGCGGCAGCGTCTGAACGTGTCCGGGAAACATCCGTTCGTGAGCGACGGCCGCCATGCGTCGGCCGCATTCTTGCCCCGCAGGCGCGCTGTGCGCTTGCCCGGCGCACAGCCGGCTTACTGCCAACGAGGACTCTATGGATGTGACCGTGATGGGATTGGGAATGATGGGATCGACGCTGGCGCAGTTGCTGCTGCGTGCCGGCCACCGCGTTCACGTGTGGAACCGCAGCGCGGCCAAGGCGGACGCCCTGGTGCGCGAAGGCGCGCTGCGCACCGCCAATGCGGCAGCGGCGGTGCGAGCGGCCGAGATCGTCGTCATCTGCGTGCACGACTACGCGGCGGCCGACAGCTTTCTGCGCGATGACAGCGTGGCGAGCGGTCTCGCGGGCCGCGTCGTCGTGCAACTGACGACCGGCAGCCCGCACGAGGCGCGCGATGGCGAGGGTTGGGTGCAGAGGCACGGCGGCGCCTATGTCGACGGGGCAATCCAGGCGGCACCCGGCCAGATGGGAACTGCGGACACGCCGATCCTCGTGTCTGGCGCGAACGACGCCTACCGTCGCGCCGAACCGGTGCTGCGACTGTTCGGGGGTGGCCTGGTCTACCTCGGGGAGTCGGCCGGGGCTGCGGCCACGATGGACCTGGCGACGCTGTCGTACGTCTACGGTGCCGTCATCGGCTTCCTGCACGGAGCGCGCATAAGCGAAGTGGAAGGCATTGGCGTCGACGCGTACGGCGAGGTCGTCGCACGAATCGCACCGGGCTTCGGCGACTTCCTCAAGCACGAGGGGAAGATGATCCATGACGGGCGTTTCGAAGTTACGCAGAGCCCGATGACGATCTCGATCGAGGCCGTGGAGCGCATGCTGCGGGCGGCGACCGATGCGGGGATCAATGCGGAGTTTCCTGCGTTCGCGGCGCAGCTCCTGCGGCGTGCAGCGGCGGCGGGGCTGGAGACTGAAGAATTGGCGGCGCTGATCAAGGTGCTGCGAGTGGCGTCGTAGCGGCATGCCGGATGCGCGTTATGCAGGATGCATGTGAAGATTGCTTCATCGCAACCGCGCGCCGGCAACTTCTGATGCTCATCGAAGGCTACACATCGGACGAACTTCTCGCGTTGCCAAACGAGGAACTCAGGGCTATCGCTCTGAGTGATGAGCCGCTGGTTTTCCGGGCGGGTTCGGCAAACCTGCTCGGGCGCTTTCGCATCGAGGGTAAGGCGCTGATCATGGAGCTGGCGCACGTGGACGGCGGCGGAGAAGGATCGCTTCCTGCGTTGGCCGCACTGGCGCGTCGATACGCAATCCGCGAGGGCCTGCATTCCATCGACTGGCGAGTCCATGCCGTGCACTGCGCAAGGCCGAACCTCAAGCTGCGTCGCGTACTCGAACGTCGCGGATTCCGGGTTGGGGCTGTCCCCGGCGTCGGAGAGTGCTATCAATTGATGGAGCCGGTGCGCTCCAACTGAGACCTGGCACCCCCGCGGCTGTCTTGCGTGGTTGAAGGGCGAATCCCAAACAAGGCAATACGCTGACAAGTCAGCACCCTTCGCTGTGACTCATTCGCGTGAACCAAGGACGTGAGCGCAGGCCTGCCCCTATGCGATCTAGGTACAAGTCTTCAACCGCTGTCTTCAATTTAAAACTACATTTGACTGACAGAAAACCTAGGGAGCAGGCGAATGCAGACGATCGCAAGCTACTTGTTGGAAACCGACGCTCTACCCGAAGCCGAGGTAGCAGAGAGGAAGGCCGCGATTCTGGCTTCAATCGATGATTGGCTAAAGTCAAAGCGCGCCGACGACCCAACTGCACGTTCAGGCTCTTTCCGCTCATTAACCCGAAATGGAGACGGAAGATTCATACGCGATACGTTGGAGCCAGCCGGAGCGTGGCTCGAAGACGTTCGACTTCATGAGGGGTCGGGCAGAGGCCAAACTATCACAACTCAAGTAGTCGCGACAGCATGGAACGGGCAAGTTTCAGTCTATGTTTCACTAACTGCTGAAAACACCTTCGTTGTCGTTGCACCCGCAGAGATCACGCCAAGGTGCCCGAAGATTGTCCGCACGCTGCTGGGTTTGTCAACCGATTGGAAATTGAATCACGAAAGGATTTCACCCGCCTATCCACTGTTCCTCGAAGGAGAGGATGCCGCGATAACATTGGAAGACGACCTGTTGTCTTCAACTCGAACGTTGCCAATTGTCGTTGTATCGCAGAATGAGGGTGAGACGATATGGCCCCGCCTCGCTGAGGAGATGGCACATGAGTTAGCAGCATTGGCACATGTCGTAGTCGTCGACGAAGCGGCGGCGTTCGCGCTCATGCAATCTCTTGGTCGTGGAAATGCTTGCTACGGTGGATCAGTTCGACTGTATTGGCCCACTCTCGGTAATGCAAATCAGGCAGGAATGTTAAACAGCACCATTTGGACCGCCTCCGCTCTACTCTCGACAGATACTGACAATCACGGCTGTATGCGTTTTCTTTCGCGCTTACGAAAGCGCATCATGTCTGTTGCAGCTCTGACGATCACCCCACCTGTTGCTATCCGGGAGATCCAGACCGCGGCAGCTCGTGCATTTATACAAGAAGTACAGGCGAAGAATTCGGTTGACCCCGAAGAATTGAAAATATGGCGCATGTACATTGATGAAAATGTGGATCTCAAGCGCCAACTTGCCGAGGCAAAGGAAGACATAGCGAAGCTGAGCGCACGCGCCGAGGTCGCCGAGTATGCGATTCAGCAATTCAAAGTTCCGCGCATTGTTCCTGAGGACGAAACTGACGAAGAAATATTTGAGGTTCCAGAGGATAAACCTCCGGAGAGTGGCGAGACTCGCTTTTACAAGAAGATTCATTCAAAGAGCGCATATGACGTGCTGGTAAAGGTAAATGACTGTGGCCACACGTCATGGCAACCCATGGCAAAAGCAGATAAAGCAAAGAAGGGCTTAGAGCGGCTTGAAGGGCGTTCGGATTGGAAGACCGCGCATCATTGCGGCACCTGCACCGGAGGCGGGATGTGGCGGATCAAATGGTGAGCCCAGCCCTAAGTCGGCCCCTTTAGTTCTTTACAGGTGCGATATTGGCCGCCGAACTTACTTTGCGCCGAATCGAATATAGGAGGAAGCATGGCCAACGAACCGACGGATCGGCAGACAGCAGACTGGTGGCGTTGGCCGCTTGTTCCATTCGCAGCTGTTTTTGGAGGCACCGTGGGGGCCTTCCTATTCGGAGTCGTACAGTGGCTTGGAATGAAGTTGCAGGGCGGCTTCTCTGAAGATGGGTGGATGTATCGCTATATCGTCCCATTCTTGGTGTCTTGTGCCTTCGGATGGCTGTATGCCTACTGCGCGTGCGCCGTGGCGCCGCGTGGCAAATTGATCGCCGGAGTAGTGATGACGACTTTGCTATTTCTCTTGGGTCTCTTGAGCATCGCAATTGTTTGGTTAAGTGAGAAATATTCACTCGGCCCAGCCATCCAGATCACTATCGGAACTGTTGCAACGTTGATTGCCGCAGTCACAGCCTTGGTTCAGGTTCATAGTGAGCAACGCCGCTGATTTGCACTCGCTTCGTTCGGCGCCTGACCACCGGGACAAGTGCTACCAGCGAGACTGGCTCCCTTCACATGAGATCCGAGCACTGCGAGCGTTGAGCACCGACATTCGGCCTGCACCCTCCACTCACGCGGATCAGCCTCGAGCCCATCGAGAACCGTCAATCGCGCTTCGATCGCTTCTGCTTTTGTGAGCGCTGTGCCTGGCGGCAATCGCGATGTCGGCGTTCCTGCACCCAATCCCCGAGACGCGTCGCCTCATCGCTCAGCAAGAGCAATGAGGTGATCCCCAGGCGCCGCAGCGCTCCCTGCCGGACCGAGTCCAGCAGCGGAGGCGCATCGTCTTCACCGCTGTAGCCATCCCGTTCCAACACGCACATCACTGCGCGCACGCCGTCGGTCACGTCGATGACTTTCTCGATCAGTTGGTTCAGTGGTCGAGCTTCGATCTGCAAGTAATCGGTCTTCGGGTCAGTCCAGCGGAAAGGCTGAAACAGCGGCGCGCATGCCTCGTCGTCTGCGGTAGCTGGGCCGTCGTCACGATCGCGAAGACGGCGGGACTTCAATCTGTTGCCAGGCATCTGCACTTCCCTTCCGTCAAGGACGCCTCTGCATCAGCGTCAGCGTCAGCGTCAGCGTCAGCGTCAGCGTCAGCGTCAGCGTCAGCGTCAGCGTCGCAAATCCCGAAATGGGATATTCTAAAACAGGATTTAACGTCGGCCGCGTGATTCGCGCCTCGACCACTTCCGCCTACGAAAATCTCCGCCGCTTGCTCACGCAAGCGCGCCTGGACGCAGAGCTGACCCAGGCTCAGGTCGCCACCCGCCTCAATCGCCCGCAATCGTTCGTGTCGAAGTACGAAAGCGGGGAGCGCCAGCTGGACGTGATCGAGTTCCTGGCGATCTGCAAAGCAATCGGCGTCGAGCCGTCACCCATCATCGAATCGCTGACGTAGCCCCAAAACAAAAAGCCCCGAACCATCCGGTCGGGGCTTTCGTCTTCTGGCGGAGAGGGTGGGATTCGAACCCACGGTACCTTGCGGTACGCCTGATTTCGAGTCAGGTACATTCGACCACTCTGCCACCTCTCCTGAAACTGGGGCTTCGGCGGGTCTACTGGGCCGAGTCGCGGATTCTAGCCCAGGAAAAGGGMCGTTCCGCCCTCCCCTCAGCCTTTCAGCACGGTTTGGCCGCCCAGGTAGGGCCGCAAAGCCTCCGGAACCGTGACGGATCCGTCAGCGTTCTGGTGGTTCTCCAGCACCGCCACCAGCGTGCGCCCCACCGCCAGGCCCGAGCCGTTCAGCGTGTGCACCAGCTCGTTCTTGCCCTGCGCATTCTTGAAACGCGCCGGCATGCGCCGCGCCTGGAAGGCCTCGCAGTTCGAGCACGAGCTGATCTCGCGGTAGGTGTTCTGCGCCGGCAGCCACACCTCCAGGTCGTAGGTCTTGGTCGAGCCGAAGCCCATGTCGCCCGTGCACAGCGCCACCACCCGGTACGGCAGCTCCAGCAGCTTCAGCACCGCCTCGGCATGGCCCACCATCTCTTCCAGCGCCTCGTAGCTCTTCTCGGGGTGCGTGATCTGCACCATCTCCACCTTGTCGAACTGGTGCTGGCGGATCATCCCGCGCGTGTCGCGCCCCGCGCTGCCCGCCTCGGAACGGAAGCACGGGCTGTGCGCCGTCAGCTTGATCGGCAGCACGCCCTCGGCCAGCACCTCGCCGCGCACGCTGTTCGTCAGCGAGATCTCCGAGGTCGAGATCAGGTACTGCTCGGCCTGCGTCTCGTCGCCGCCGCGGCTCACCCAGAACATGTCCTCCTTGAACTTCGGCAGCTGCCCGGTGCCTTCCAGCACCTCGCGGTTGACGATGTACGGCGTGTAGCACTCGGTGTAGCCGTGCCGCTGCGTCTGCACGTCGAGCATGAACTGCGCAAGCGCCCGGTGCAGCCGCGCAATCGGCCCGCGCAGAAAACTGAAGCGCGAGCCCGAGAGCTTCGCGCCGGTGTCGAAATCCAGCCCCAGCGGCGCGCCCACGTCCACGTGGTCCTTCACCGAGAAGTCGAACGTGCGCGGCACGCCCCAGCGCCGCACCTCCAGGTTGCCCGATTCATCGGCGCCTTCGGGCACGCTCGCATGCGGCAGGTTGGGCACGCTCATCAGCATCACCGAGAGCTCCGCCTGGATCGCCTCCAGCCGCTCGCCCGAGGCCTTCAGCTCATCGGCCAGGCCCGCCACCTCGGCCATCACCGCCGAGGTGTCTTCGCCCTTGCCCTTGAGCATGCCGATCTGCTTCGACAGGCTGTTGCGCTTCGCCTGCAACTCTTCGGTGCGGGTCTGCAGCGTCTTGCGCTCGCCTTCCAGCGATTGGAACTGCGCGACGTCGAGGTACGGTTGCGGCGACTTGCGCTTCTCGAGCAAGGCGACGACGCTGGCCAGGTCTTTGCGCAGCAGGTTGATGTCGAGCATGGGGTTCTCTTCTTTTGTCTACTGGATGGAATTCAGATCTCGGCCATGGACTTGTCGCCCAGGCCCTTGGGCAGCGGGAAATGCGTGGTCTCGATCACGCCCGGCATCTTGCGCACCGACACCGCTCCCAGGCTGCGCAACCGCTCGATCACCTGCTGCACCAGGATGTCGGGCGCCGAGGCACCCGCCGTCAGCCCCACGCGCCGCTTGCCGTCGAACCACTGCGCCTGCAGGTCCTCGGGCTGGTCGACCATGTAGGCATCGGCACCGAGCCGCTCGCCGAGCTCGCGCAGGCGGTTGCTGTTCGAGCTGGTCGGGCTGCCGACGACGATCAGCACGTCGACCTGCGGCGCCAGCACCTTGATCGCATCCTGCCGGTTCTGCGTGGCGTAGCAGATGTCCTGCTGCTTCGGCTCGCGCACCAGCGGAAACCGCTTCTTCACCGCCGCCAGGATCTCGGCCGCATCGTCCACCGACAGCGTGGTCTGCGTCACCACCGCCAGCTTGTCGGCCTGCGCCACCTGCACGCGCCCGACATCGGCCACGTCTTCCACCAGGTAGATGCCTTCGTTGAGCTGCCCCATCGTGCCCTCGACCTCGGGGTGCCCCTTGTGGCCGATCATGATGAAGTCGTAGCCCTCCTTGTGCAGCTTGGCCACCTCCACGTGCACCTTGGTCACCAGCGGGCAGGTGGCATCGAACACGCTGAAGCCGCGCTGCGCCGCCTCTTGCCGTACCGCCTGCGACACGCCGTGCGCGCTGAACACCAGCGTGGCRCCCGGSGGCACGTCGGCSAGGTCYTCGATRAAGATCGCGCCYTTKKCCTTCAGGTCGTTGACGACRTAGGTGTTGTGCACGATCTCGTGG
>NZ_JBFUCB010000273.1:0-7588 GCF_056405435.1 Rhizobacter sp. P1_G5
GCCGAGCAGCTTGCGCAGCGCCCGGTCGACCAGCCCGAGCGCGCCCGGCCAGGTCGGCGTCGCGCGCGAGAAGCTCAGGCTGCAGCCCTGCTGCAGTGCATGGTGATAGCCGTAGGGCGTCGCGTCGGGCACCTCGCCGCGCGCATGGCGCTGCGACCAGGCGACGACGTCCAGGTGCCGCGGCAGCAGCACCGTCACGCGCAGGGGGCCGGCGGCGGAGGCAGTGGCTTCAGGGGACGAAGACATCCTGAATCCTCTCCAGGTACTGCATGCCGAACTTCTTGGTCGGCTCGATGATCGAGCCCTCGCCGTATTCGTTCCAGCAGCACAGCACGCCGATGCGCTTGGTGCGGTCGGGGTTGGCGTCCATCACCGCCTTGCCGGCGCGCAGGTGGGCCTCGAAGCTGGCCGGCGTCGACACCGAGTCGTCGTGCCCCGGCTGCTTGCTGCCGCCCCAGGGCCGGCGGTCCCAGCCGGCCGTCATCGGCAGGAAGTACGGCAGCTTGCTGTTCTTGACGATCCAGTTCCACTGCATCCGGTAGTACTGGTCGAGCTCGGCGTAGCTCTTCGAGTACGGCGTGATCGTCGAATCCTCGCCGGCGATGCCGAAGTGGTAGTTGTAGGCCGAGATCGCATCGAAGCCGCCGTTGAACGCATAGTCCTTCACCCAGAACTGCGAGGCCACCACGCCGAGCACGAAGTAGATGCCCGGCAGCCCGGCGGCGCTGGCGCGGGCCCGGGCGCGCGTCAGCATCGCCGCGGTCGTCGTCTGCATCGCGGTCGCCTGCGCGCGGAACACGTCGGGCGAGAACACGAACATCACCGGCTTGTTGTCGATGCGCAGGTACTCCGGCCGCTTCATGTGGTTGGCGATCCAGAAGTCGACCAGCGCATCCCACTCGGCCAGCGTCTTCGGCTCGGCCGTGTGGTTGGCCCACATCAGCGTGTACTTCACCTTCGAGCGCTGCGCCGAGGCCTGGTAGGCGAGCACCGCGGTCTGCGCCGCCGGCTTCGCGTTCTCCCAGTACCAGTCGAAGATGATGAACGAGATGCCGGCGTCGGCCATCCAGCCGATCTGCCGGTCCAGCGTGACGGCCTTGTCGTCGCGGTACCAGCCGAGCATCGGCTCGCGGTCCTGCGCGAACGGCTTGATCGACGACCAGGTGTCAGGCTCGGACGGACCCTTCACGCCCGGCGACCAGCCCGGGTAGTAGTACATGCCCAGTTGGTACGGCGAGCCGGCCGGCCAGGCCGACCAGGGCGCGGCCCCGCAGGCCAGCGCGAGCAACATTCGAAGAAGGAAACCGCGGATGCCTGCGTTCATGGCTCATGCTCCCAGTTGAACGGCGAGGGCCGCCGAGGCCAGTTGCTCGACCGCCGGGCGGCGCGCGCGGATCTGCGCGCGCGTCACGTCCAGCGCGTCCAGGCGCGCGCAGACGCAGCGGTACAGGCTGTCCGCCTCGCAGACCTCCAGCGGGCTCAGCAGCGATTCCGCGCCGAGCCCGAAATGGCGCAGCGCGCCGGCGAACTTGCCCTGGTACTCGACGGCCACCACCGGGATGTCGCGGCCCAGCGTCGCGATCATCAGGTGCATGCGCCCGGTCAGAACCAGGTCGAAATGCTGGCAGCACTGCTTCACGTCGGCCGCGGTGTACGGGCCCTGCGCCAGCAGCACGCGCGGCTGCACCGCCGCCGGCAGCCGCGAGAACACGTCGGCCAGCATCTCGGGGTCGCTCGCGTGCGGGCGGAAGTCATGCGGCACCAGCACCACGCGGGCGTCGCGCTCGGTCACCAGCCGCGCGATCGCGGCCGCCGAGGCCGACACCGCCTGGTCGCGCTGCGCGGCCGTCAGCAGCTTCAGCGAATGCGGCGACAGGTTCCACGCGATCACCGGGCCCGGGCGGGGATCCTGTTTCAGCCAGGTGGCGACGCTGCGCTCCAGTTCGCTCGCCGGCGACGGCTCCAGCAGGAAGCCGAGGTCGGCCGTCAGCTTCACGCGCTCGCCCACCAGTTGCGCGACCCGCTCGCGCGACACCGCATCGCGGCACAGCAGCGTGACGCCCTGCGGCAGCTTGCGGAACGCGCCGGCCATCGCCGGGTCGGGCCGGTCGTTGAAGCTGAAGCTGCACACCATCGCCGGCACGCCGCGGCGCGCCGCGAAGCCCGCCACCTCGAGGCGCAGCATCGATTCGAAGCGCGAGTAGAAGCCGTCGAGCACGTCGGCGCCGATCACGATCAAGGCGCGCGCCTTCGCGAGCTCGTTCGCGACCGCACCGGCCTGGCCGAGCCGGCCCCACAACGGCATCGCGGTGAAGGCGACGTCGCCGCCGACCGGCATGTCCACGCCGGGCCGGCACAGCACGCGGGCCGATTGGATGCCGGCCTGCTTCAGCAGCGAGGTCAGCCCGCCGACCAGCGCCTGGTCGCCGACCGAGCCGATCATCGAGTAGGCGTCGGCGATCACGATCACCACCTCGCCCGGTTTCGCCGGTTGCGCCGCGAAGGGGCGCGCCAGCAGCATCAGCAGCCGGTAGGCGCGCACCATCATCCCGTCGTTCAGGCGCACCACGCCTTCGAGGAAGCGCACGCCGGCTGCGCCCACGGCGCCGGGCAGCCGCGACACATGCTTCAGCAGCACGCGCGGCATCAGCGCGACGATCAGCAGCGCATACAGCGCCGCGCTGATGCCCAGGCTCATCACCGATCCGACAACGGGGTTGACGCGGCTCTGCGCGAAGTTCGCGATGGCGAAGCCGACGGCGGCAGCGAGAACAGCGGCCAGCACCGGCTTGGCGATCTGACGGATGATGGGCATGGCAGGGATCTCCAGGGAGAGTCGGATGACGCGGAAAATGATGGGCACTGCCGCCATCTGGCCGAACAACAGGCTGGCGGCAACGCCCGCGGGCCCGAAGGGCAACAGCAAGGGCAATACCAGGAAGCTGCAGGTGCAACGCACGATCCCGACCTGCACCATCGCGCCGGCTGCACCGGTGGCTTGCACGGCCGACGAATACAGCAAGGCGATGGTGCGCAATGCACCCAACAGGCACAGGATCTGGAACGGCGCGACCGCGTCGTGCCACTGGCCACCGAACACGGCCGGCACCAGCACCGCACCGGAACCGGCAGCCAGCAGGAAGGCCGGCACGATGAAGGTCGCGGCCATCAGCGAGCGCGTGGCGATCGCATCGAGCAAGGCCTCGCGGTCGACCTGCGCGCGCGCGAACACCGAGATCGATGCATCCCACAGCGGTGCGGCGAGCAGCTGCGTCGCGGCGAGTTGCGCACGGGCGGCGAGCGCGTAGTTGCCGAGCAGGGCGAGGCCCATCTGGCGGCCGACGACGAGTTCGACGACGCGCGTCTCGGCCAGGTCGAGCAGCTTGACGAAGGTGATGCGCGCCGAGAAGCCCGACAGGTCGCGCAGCGCGCCGCGGTCGAAGGCCCAGCGCGGGCGCCAGGTTTCATGGCGCCACAGGATCACGGTGCCGGTGACGTGGAAGCACAGCTGCTGCAGCACGAAGGACCAGACGCCCAGCCCCATCAGCGCCGCGACGATCGCGACCGCGCCGCTCAGCAGGTTGGCGGTGGCGGTGCGGCGCGCGAGCGTGCGGTAGTCGAGCGAGCGGCGCAGCAGGCCGGCCGGCACCGCCGACAGCGCCATCAGCAGGAACACCGGCGACAGCGCCATGATCACCGGCTGGATGCCCTGGCTGTCGAAGGCGCGCGCGAACAGCGGGGCACAGGTCAGCGCCAGCAGCGCGAGCACCAGGCCGCAGGCCATCGTGGTCCAGAACGCGGCGTTGATGTGCTCCGGGCTCAGCGCCGCGCGCTGCACGAGCGCATGGCCGAACAGCTGCTCGACGAAGATCTCGCCGAGCGTGAGGAACACCATCGCGACCGCGAACGCACCGAACTCGGCCGGGCCGAGCAGGCGGGCGAGCGCGAAGAACACGACGAAGGTGATGCCGCGCGCCGCCCAGTTCTGCACGTAGGCCCACATCGTGCCGCGCGTCGCCGACATCTTGTGCTGGCTGTCCAAGGGAACATTGCTCATGCGGCGACCTCGCTCAGCGAAGCCTTCACCGTCGCCAGCACGCGCTCGCGCCACGAGCGGGCCGAGAACGCGACGCCCGCGTGCTGGCGCGCCGCTTCCGACAGCCGCGCGCGCAACGCGTCGTCCGACAGCACGCGCACGATGTGGTCGGCGAAGGCCTGCGCCTCGTCGGCCACCATGGCGTGGCAGCCGTCGAGCGCGCCGGTGCCCTCGACGCCGATGCGCGTGGACACCACCGCCGAGCCGGCGAGCATCGCCTCGACCGTCTTGATCTTCACGCCGCCGCCGCTGACCAGCGGCACCACGGTGACGCTGTTGCTCGCGTAGAACGCATGGATGTCGGGCACGAAGCCGCTGAACTCGATGCCGCTGCCGTCACCGGCCTGCGCCGTGAGTGCCGCCGGCGGGTTGCGGCCGGCGACCACGAAGCGCGCCTGCGGCATGCGCTCGCGCACGCGCGGCCAGATGTCGCGCAGGAACCAGGCCATGCCTTCCAGGTTCGGCTGGTGGCCGAAGCTGCCGGCGAAGCCCACCTGGTTCGCCACCGCCGCGCCGTGCGCACGCTGCAGCACCTGCTCGTCGGCCAGCGGCAGGCCCATCGACAGCGCGCGCGTGGCCGGGTTCAGCGCCTGCAGCACCTGCGCATCCTGTTCGGACAGCGTCAGCGCCGCGGCGAAGCGCGGATAGTGGCGCGCCTCGTAGCGCGCCCACGCGACCCAGTTCAGCCAGTTGCGCGGGCCGGGCGCGCGCTGCGCCTGCCGGAAGCCCGACAGGCTGTAGGCGTCCTGCACGTCCATCACGCATGGGATGCCCTCGCACAGTGCGACGTACTGCGCCATCTGCGGGAACTGGATCCACACCACGTCGGGGCGGAAGCGCAGCAGCATCGCGCGCAACGCGGATTCCATCGCCGGCGTGCGGCACAGCCGCGCCAGCTCCGGCTCGCCGAAGGCGAGCGAACCGAGGCGCGCGCGCAGCACCGCGCTGCGCTCGATCCGCAGCGGCACGCTGTCGACCTCGGCGCAATGCGTCTTCAGGCTCGCGAGGTCGCGGGCCTCGCGTGGATCGGCATCGGCGCCGCCGGCACCGCGGAAGCCGAGGAACGCGACCGTCGCGACGCCGGCCAGCTCCTTCAGCTGGGCCCAGCAGAGGGCGGCACCGCCGTTGGCGGACGATTCACCGTAGAGGAAGGGCGCGAGCAGCAGCACGCGCGGGGCCGGGGCGGCCGTCGCCGCGGGAGCCGGCGATTCAGGCAAGTTCATGCGTGGCGAGGGTGGACTGGTACAGCGAAGGCGCGCGAGGCGGCGCGAAGACGGCGGCATGGCCCTGCATGAAACGGCCGAGCAGCGTGAAGACGAACAGGAAGAACACGACGATGTCGGGCTCGAAGTTGTACGGCAGGAAGAACGCGCAGACCGTGAAGCCGATCAGCACCGACCACTGGCTGCGGTGCACCCACAGGCCCGACAACATGCCGGCGATCGACAGCATGAAGAGGCTGCCCAGCGGCAGCCCCATGTCGAAGAACACCGCGAGGAAGCTGTTCTCGACGTTGTAGAGCGTGCCGCCGAACAGCGCGGCGCGCGCCCCCACCGTGCCCTTCGGGTAGCCGAGCCAGGCGTAGTCGTCCAGCGACTCGATCGCCATCACGAAGGACTTGTGGTGGCCGACCATCGACGGGTCGGTGCCGCTGAAGTTGAGCAGCGCCCAGCGGCTGACCGCGCCGTCGCTGTAGCTGTCGAGCAGCAGCAGCGCCACGCCCATCAGCGCGACCGACAGCGCGCCGGCCAGCACCATGCGCGTCAGGTTGGCCGGGCTGAACAGCACGCCGCCGGGCACGCAGGCCAGCACCAGCGCCGCGGTGCCCAGCATGATCGCGAGCCAGCTGCTGCGCGAGAAGGTGAGGGCGACCGCGAGCAGCGCGAACACCAGGGCCGCCACCACGACGGGGCTCGGCACCGGGCGCGGCTTGCGCGAGAACAGCACGCCGCCGACCAGCAGCGCATACAGCCCGAGCGCGAGGCCCAGCGAGTTCGGCCCGGTGGCCGGCAGGCCCATGCGCAGCCAGGTGCCGCCGGCGATGTACCAGGCGCTCGCGAGCGGGCCGGTGCCGGTGTCGTCGCCCATCAGCGTGCGCAGCAGCCGCGGGCTCAGCTCGACCGCGGCGAAGATGCCGAAGGCGGTGAACACGACGAGCAGGCCGCACCAGAAGCTCATGCGCAGCAGCGCGCGCACGTCGTCGTCGCTCGCGCGCAGCACGATGCCTTCGAGCGCCACCGCGAACAGCAGCGGCAGCAGGTAGATGCGGGCGTAGTACAGGCCGGGGATGTGGCGGTCGTCGAAGGCGGCGACGAACACCGTGGCCGAGATGGCTGCGATGCACAGCAGCGCCCACAGGTAGAAGCCGCGCGCCTTGAAGACATCGGTGCGGCTGATCGCGAACAGCACCAGCAGCAGCAGCAGCCCGTCGCGCAGCGGCGGGATGATGTTGGGCACGTGGGCCATGCCGAGCAGCGTCTTGCCGAACTGCGACAGCAGCGACACGAAGGCGATCAGGCAAAGCAGGCGGCCGGCCGTTCTCATCATTTCCACCACGCAGCGAACGACTGCTGCGCCGCGTTGAAGTAGCCGTTGCGCTTGTCGCGCTGCAGCGCGCGGCGTTCCGCGTTCTGCGACAGCACGGCGCGGCCGGCATGCGCCAGCGCCTTCGCCGAGAACACCACGCCCAGCGACAGCGCGAGCCGCGACGCCGCGCCGCGCCCGAAGTGCTTGGTGACGAACAGCAGGTACGAGCGCAGCGTGCGCAGCACGGTGGCGCGGCCGGCCCAGGCCTTGCCCGCGCCTTCGTAGTGCGTGACGGTCACGTCGGCGCGGTAGCTGGCGCGCAAGCCCAGCTGGCGCACGCGGCGGCCGTAGTCGACGTCCTCGCAGTACATGAAGAAGGCGTCGTCGAGGCCGCCGAGCCGCTCCCACACCTCGCGCCGCGTCGCGAGGCAGGCGCCGGACACCCAGTCGACCGACGGGTTCGATTGCGCATAGAACGCCGGGCGCGTCTGCACGCGGCGGAACACGTCGGGCGTGCGCCACTGTTTCTCGAGCCCGAGCCACGACAGCGCGATGCGCGCCGGCGTGTGCTCGAAGCCGACCGAGAACTGCAGCCGCCCGTCGCCGTACACCAGGTGGCAGCCGGCCACGCCGACATCGGGCTGCAGCGCCTCGTCGACCAGCGCGTCGAGGCTGCCGTCGCAGCGCGTGTCGTTGTTCAGCAGCAGCAGCACGCGGCCGCGCGCCTCGGCGGCGGCGCGGTTGTTGCCGCCGGTGAAGCCGAGGTTCTCGCTCGATTCGATGTAGCGGATGTCCGGCCGCGTGCGCAGGAATTCCTGGCTGCCGTCGACCGACGCGTTGTCGATCACGATGATCTCGGCGCTGTGGCGCGTGAACGCCGCGCGCGCGGTGTCCAGGYAGTCGGGCAGGAAGCGCAGGCCGTTGTAGTTGACGATGACGACCGAGACGTCGGGCGGGTTCATGGGC
>NZ_JBFUCB010000274.1:0-7578 GCF_056405435.1 Rhizobacter sp. P1_G5
CCCCTAAACCAAGCTTCTTCGTCGCCTCAGAAATCGCCCCCAGCCCAGTCCCTCACCCCCCGCGCTCACCACCAGCCGCTCTTGTTGGGGGAAAAGATTGAAGTGACCGACAAGCATGCGAGCGCCGGCGCGCTCGTCGGTCACTTCAATCTTTTCCCCCAAACACAGACGGGCGGTGCCGCAAAGAGCTCAATACACCTCAGGCACGATCATCTCCCCCGGCACCGGCTGCCGGAAGTAGTCGTCGTGCCGCACCCGCTGCGGCAACTCGATCGGCGCATGCGCCACCTCCCCATACGGCAGCTGCCCCAGCAGGTGCGCGATGCAGTTCAGCCGCGCCTTCTTCTTGTCGACCGCCTGCACCACCCACCACGGCGCCTCGGGGATGYGCGTGCGCTCCAGCATGATCTCCTTCGCCTTGGTGTAGTCCTCCCAGCGGCGGCGCGACTCCAGGTCCATCGGGCTGAGCTTCCACTGCTTCAGCGGGTCATGGATGCGGCCGAGGAAGCGCAGGTGCTGCTCCTCGTCGGTGATCGAGAACCAGTACTTCAGCAGCACGATGCCGGAGCGCACCAGCATCTTCTCGAACTCGGGCACGGTGCGGAAGAACTCCTCGTATTCGTCGTCGGTGCAGAAACCCATCACCCGCTCGACACCGGCGCGGTTGTACCAGCTGCGGTCGAACAGCACGATCTCGCCGGCCGCCGGCAGGTGCGTCGCATAGCGCTGGAAGTACCACTGCGTGCGCTCGCGGTCGTTCGGCGCCGGYAAGGCCGCCACGCGGCACACCCGCGGGTTCAACCGCTGCGTGATGCGCTTGATGACGCCGCCCTTGCCGGCCGCATCGCGCCCCTCGAACAGGATCACCACCTTCTGCCGCGTGCCGACCACCCAGTCCTGCAGCTTCACCAGCTCGCCCTGCAGCCGGAACAGCTCGCGGAAATAGCTGCGGCGCTGCTCGCGGTCCGACGGCGTGCCATCCGGGTCGCGGTCCTCGATCTCCAGCTCGAGCTCCTCGTCGTAGCTGTCCATCAGGTCGCGGTGGATGCGCTGCATCCACTGGTCTTGTTCGGGGTTCACGCTCATGGTGGGTACGGCAGGTTGAAAGACACGGGTGCCTGACGGTGCATCAGCCGCATGACCGGGCCATGACAGCCCGCCGTCATGCCGTTGTCACATCGCCGTCCGACGATCCGGCTCCATGAACACCAGCACCACCACCGCCGGCAGGCTGCCCGTATCGTCACGCCCCTCGCTGGACCGCAAGCCCGGCCCGCTGACGGCGATCCTGTTCATCGGCCTGCTCGCCGCCGGCCTGCTGTTCACCGGCTACAGCCTGGTCGGCGACATCAGCGCCGCCGGCACCACGGTCACCACCTGGCTGCCCTTCCTGCTGCTCGGCGTGGCGCTGCTGATCGCGCTCGGCTTCGAGTTCGTCAACGGCTTCCACGACACCGCGAACGCGGTCGCGACCGTCATCTACACCCACTCGATGCCGCCGAACATCGCAGTGGTCTGGTCGGGCTTCTTCAACTTCCTCGGCGTGCTGGTGTCCAGCGGCGCGGTGGCCTTCGGCATCATCTCGCTGCTGCCGGTCGAGTTGATCCTGCAGGTCGGCTCGAGCGCCGGCTTCGCGATGGTGTTCGCGCTGCTGATCGCCGCGATCGTCTGGAACCTCGGCACCTGGTGGCTCGGGTTGCCGGCCTCGTCGTCGCACACGCTGATCGGCTCGATCATCGGCGTCGGCATCGCCAACGCGCTGATGCACGGCCGCGACGGCACCAGCGGCGTCGACTGGGCGCAGGCCACCAAGGTCGGCTACTCGCTGCTGCTGTCGCCGCTGGTGGGCTTCGGCTGCGCAGCACTGCTGCTGCTCGCGCTGCGCGCCTTCGTCAAGAACCGGGCGCTCTACGAAGAGCCGAAAGGCAACCAGCCGCCGCCGTGGTGGATCCGCAGCCTGCTGGTGCTGACCTGCACCGGCGTGTCGTTCGCGCACGGCTCGAACGACGGCCAGAAGGGCATGGGGCTGATCATGCTGATCCTGGTCGGCACGGTGCCGATGGCCTACGCGCTGAACCGCGCGATGCCGGTCGACCAGGTGACCCAGTTCGTCGCGATGGCTCAGGCCACGCAGGGCTCGCTGGTGCGCGGCAACGCTGCCGCAGCTCCAGCTGATCCGCGCAAGGTCCTGTCCGACTACGTGCGCACCAAGGCGCTGACCCCCGACGTGGTGCCGGCCCTCGCCGAGATGGCCGGCAGCATCGGCCGCCAGGTCAAGCAGCACGGCTCGCTGGCCCGCGTGCCGGCCGAGGCGGTCGCGAATGTGCGTAACGACATGTATCTCGCATCGGAGGCGATCCGCTTCCTCGACAAGGCCGAGGGCACCGGCTTCGACACCGATGCACGCGCCAACCTGAAGGCCTTCAAGAAGCAGATCGACGACGCGACGAAGTTCATCCCGCTGTGGGTGAAGGTGGCGGTCGCGATCGCGCTCGGCCTGGGCACGATGGTCGGCTGGAAGCGCATCGTGGTCACCGTCGGCGAGAAGATCGGCAAGACCCATCTCACCTATGCGCAAGGGGCGTCGGCCGAGCTGGTGGCGATGATGACGATCGGCGCGGCCGACATGTACGGCCTGCCGGTGTCGACCACGCACGTGCTGTCGTCGGGCGTGGCCGGCACGATGGCGGCCAACCGGTCGGGCCTGCAGATGTCGACCATCCGCAACCTGCTGATGGCCTGGGTGCTGACGCTGCCGGCCGCGATCCTGCTGTCGGGCTCGCTGTACTGGCTGTTCACGCACCTGTTCTGACGGCGGCGCAAACGGGGACACCCCCTTTCGGGTGAGCCAACGGCGATCCGACGAAGGGGATCCGCCCGAATGGGCGGTTTGCCTCGCGTGCGCTCAGCGCATACGATGCGCGCTTGCTTGAGCGTCGATGAGGCATCCCCTGCGATGAATTCCGTCCTGCACCCTGGCGCCGAATCCACCGGATCCACCGTGTCCCCTGTCCCCAAGATCCTGATCGTCGACGATCACGCGCTGCTGCGCGTGGGCATCGTCACCAGCCWGTCGGCCATCGAGGGCACGCCGCTCGAGCTGCTGGAGGCGAGCACGCTGCACGATGCGATCGAGGCCTACCGGGCCCACCCCGACACCACGCTGGTGCTGCTCGACCTGAACATGCCCGACTGCAAGGGGCTGCAAGGCCTGAAGCAGTTCCTCGAGGCCTTTCCGCAGGCACGCGTCGCGGTCATCAGCGGCACGCAGGATGAATTCGTGATCGGCCAAGTGCGTGCGCTCGGCGCGGTCGGCTATGTCACCAAGGGCCAGGCGCCCGGCTCGATGTGCGATATCGTGCTCTCGCTGCTGTCGGCCACGCCCGGCCCGGCCAATGGCCACGCCGCTCATCACGGCAGCAGCGCCCGCTTCCCGCGCTTTCCGAGTTCGTCCAGCTACGACCGCGTCGCCGAGCTCGGCCCGCGCCACCTCGAGATCCTCGAGCTGGTGCTGTCCGGCTGCTCCAACCAGGAGATCAGCACGGCCACCGGCCTGTCGCTGGGCACCATCAAGAACTACGTGTCGACGATCCTGCTCGCGCTCGACGTGAAGTCGCGCTCGCACCTGATCAGCCTGTTCCGTTGAGTGCGCCGTTGAGCGACCGGCCGCCCGTGGTGTTCCGCATCGCGCCCTCGGCAACGCCCGGCGCCCACGACGCGAGCCTCGACGAAGGCCAGGAACGCCGCCGCGAGCGCACCGGCGCATCGCAGGTGGAGCGCCTGTATCGCCATGCCTACCGGACGATCGCGGTGTCGTTCGCGCTCGCGCTGCTCGGCTGGGGCGTGTTCGYGCTGTTGACCGACGACGCCCGCGTGCTGTGGTGGTCGGCCGCGATGCACAGCGTGCAGGGGTTGCAGCTGCTGCTCGCGTGGCACTTCCGCCGCCAGGGCCGCGCGGCACTGGCCGAGCCGAAGCAATGGCTGCGCCGCTACCTGGTGGTGCTGGCGTTGTCGTCGCTGGTGTGGGGTGCGGCGGCGTGGTGGCTGCTGCCCAGCACCAACTGGACGGCCACCTCGTGGCTGATCGGCGTGCTGCTGCTGGTCGCGGCCGCGGGCGCGCACCTCTCGACGCCGTACCGCCCGGCCATCTTCTGGTGGCTGCTGCCGCTGCTCACGCCGTTGATCGTGGTGCTGCTGCGCGAGGGCCTGCCGCTGTCGCTGACGATCGGCTCGCTGGTGGCGGTGTCGGGCCTCGCGATCGGCGTGTTCGCGCTGTCGCGCCACCGGCTGCTGATGCGCGAGCTGCAGACCAAGCTCGACAACGATGCGCTGGTGCGCGCGCTGCGCCAGCAGGTGTTCCTGGTGGAGCGGGCGAACCGCGAGAAGAGCCGCTTCCTCGCATCGGCCAGCCACGACCTGCGCCAGCCGATGCATGCGCTGGGCCTGTTCGCCGCGACGCTGCAGAAGCAGCTCGGCAGCTCGCCGCTGCAGCCGATGGTGACGAACATGATCCGCTCGATCGACGCGCTGGAGCAGAGCTTCACGTCGATGCTCGACATCTCGAAGCTCGACGCCGGCGTGATCGAGCCGAACCTGCAGTCGTTCCCGATCCGCGACCTGTTCCGCGTGCTGCACATGCACTGCAGCGGGCAGGCCGAGGAGCTGGGGCTGTCGCTGCGCTTCAAGCCCGGCGGCAAGATCGTCACCAGCGACCCGCACCTGCTGGAGCGCGTGCTGAGCAACCTGATCCACAACGCGATCCGCTACACGAACGAGGGCGGCCTGGTGGTGGTGGCGCGCAACCGGCGGCACCATGTGAGCATCGAGGTGTGGGACACCGGCATCGGCATGGCCGAGGACGAGCTGCCGAAGGTCTTCGACGAGTTCTACCAGGTGGGCAACCCGGGGCGCGACCGCACGCGCGGGCTGGGCATGGGCCTGGCGATCGTCAAGCGGCTGGTGGTGCTGATGGGGCACAAGCTGGAGGTGGCCTCGACGCCGGGGCGCGGCACGGTGTTCCGCATCCTGATCAAGCAGACCGAGCTGGTCGAGATGGACAACATGGTGATCGCCGCCGACACGGTGCCGGCCGCGGTCGACGCGAACCGCACGGTGCTGCTGATCGACGACGAGGAGATCATCCGCGACGGCATGCGCGAGCTATTGCAGACCTGGGGCTACCACGTGCTGACGGCCGGCACGATCCTCGAGGCCTGCACCGAGGTGCGCCGCCACGCCGGCGTGATCGACGTGGTGGTGTCCGACCTGCGGCTCGCGAACGACGAGGACGGCATCCAGGCGATCGAGCGGGTGCGCGAGTTCTACGGCGCGCCGCTGCCGGCGTTGCTGATCACCGGCGACACCTCGCCGGAGCAGGTGAAGCGGGTGCACGACAGCGGGCACCAGGTGCTGTTCAAGCCGGTGCGCACGCGGGAGCTGTATGCGGTGCTGAGGGCGGTGCCGTAGCTCGCGGCTCCGCCCCCACCGCCGGGCTCAGATGTTCGATGGCTTCCATCACGGCTGGTCGATGTACGCCTCACCGCCGGGCCACTGCACTGCCATCGTTCCGGGCAAAGCCTTCAACTCGGACTCGGCAAACGTCATCGCACACTCCATCGCGCTCAAGGCGTCGGAACCATGGATGTCGATGGCGTTTGGCATCAACCCGCGAATCAGCACCGAGCACGCGGCCTCTTCACCGGATCCCGTCGGACGAGGAAAACCAATTTCGATGCGGATATCCTTTCGACGGGCCGCCGCCGCGGCGTCAACCAACCACAGGTCCCGTTTGATGATCGTCGCGAACGTCTTGTCGGCCACAGCCTGGATGCAGTCGACACAAACTGGTTTCCTCTGCGCTAGGTAGACGCACTCCGGCAAAAATTGTCGATCAAGCAACCGCTCGCAGAGCGCGCAATGACCTGCTCTTCCAGGAGACAGCTCTGATCCTGTCTTCGCACAACGGAAGGGAACGATGTCCCTTCGGCTTGCTTCCGGATTTCTCGCGTACAGCGGATTGAGGACATCCAGGACGAGCRTTCCCATGACTCTGCCGATCACGCTCCTGTAGGCAGTGAATTCCGCCTCAGAGCATCGATCCATCACCAAGCGGACCGATTCGTCCAAACGACCGATGATGTCGTTCAACTCGTCGCTGAGTTGCTTCGCCACGGATGTCTCCATATGCATCGTCTCCACAGCTCTCACGGACAAGAGTGCTCCGCGCGAAGGACGCCGAGCAGAGCCTCTTTCGCTGCAACGATTTCTGCCTCTTTCCTGCAAACCAGATCCGCCTCCGACGCCGGAAAGACGCCCGTGTGAGCACGTGTCACCACGCTGTACTCTGCAATGCACTGCTCTCTGAGTTCGCTCGCTCCGGTCACGCCGACCCACTTCTTCAGCTTCGCCCCCTTGCGCAAGACACTGCACGAGTAGTCTTCAGCCAAGCTGCCATCCAGCTTGAATCGAGCAAGTTCCGCCAGCGCCTTGAGCGATGCGGGGCTGCTGCGCGCGGCAATCAGGGCCAGTCCGAGCTCAGCCTGAGAAACGCCCAGACAGGGGCTCACTGCACATCGTGTCCTTGTCTGCTCACTCGCCCCCATCGCGATGCCGGCTGCCATGGCAACGTTGGCCATCCGAAGGTCGCCCTCTTCCTGCCCCCGCGCCCGTTTCGACTGTTCAGCACGTAGCGCTCTCAAGCGCTCATCTCGGTCCTGGCGGAGTGTCGAGTCGAGTCCCCTGCGAATGGCGGGCCACCCAGACTCCATGGTGCGCAGCAGCACCTTTGCGTGTCCAGGAGAAAACGACCTCAGGCCTGAAGCAACAGCGTCCGGGTGCTTCGCAAACACCGAAGCCAATGCCTCGGGGACTGTTTCATCCGCGGAGTTCTGGCGCGAGACCGCGTACGCCATGAGCAGGCGAAGCAAAGCCTCATCGAGCTGCTGATCAAGGAGATCCACGGCCCGACGAACGCACGGCAAAGCAGCCTCTTCGCTGTACTGCTCGTTCTGTCTGCGCAGGGCCTTGTACGTCGCTTCATCGCCCGAAATGACCGAACGTTTGAATCGCTCGTTCAGGTCGATGCCCTGTCGGAGAACCTGAATGACCTGCGCCTGGTTCTTCGACTGGCAGCCAGCGTCCGCCAGCGTCGGACACAAAAGCAGGATCGCTGTGAGAACCAGCGGCCACCTCATTGGGGGTACCTCACGATGACAGGAATCCCCTCCCAGCCGCTTGAGCTGCCCCGCGGCATCGTAGGTGTAGCGCGTGACGCGCCCGGCCACGTCGCGCGTCAGCAGCCGCTGCCGCAGGTCGTAGGTCTGCCGCGTGACGACACCGTTCGGATCGATGCTCTCCAGCAACTTGCCCGACCGGTCGTAGCGCAGGTAGCGCGTGACGCGCCCATCGCTCGCCGTCTCGCTCTGCAGGTCGCCGACCATGTGGTCGGCGGTCCTGTCCTCGTAGTAGGTCCAGGCCGTCGTCRTGCCGTCCGGCGCCGTCTCGGTGAGCTTCTGCCCGCGTGCGTTGTAGGTCCAGCTCCAGACCTTGGCGCCCGGCGGGTAGCCCGCCATCGCATTC
>NZ_JBFUCB010000275.1:0-7566 GCF_056405435.1 Rhizobacter sp. P1_G5
CTGGCGAGAAGGTGCCGGTGGATGGCGAGCTCACTGAGGGCAAGGGCAACGTCGACGAGTCCATGGTCACCGGCGAGCCGATTCCAGTGGCCAAGGCCCTTGGCTCGAAGGTCACTGCCGGTACGCTGAATCAGACCGGCGGCTTCGTGATGCGCGCGGAGAAGGTTGGTGCCGACACCCTGCTATCGCAAATCGTCCACATGGTGGCAGCGGCCCAGCGCAGCCGCGCACCCATCCAGCGGATGGCCGACCAGGTCGCGGGCTGGTTCGTGCCGGTGGTCATCCTGGCCGCCGCGTTGACGTTCGTCGCCTGGCTTGTCTGGGGTCCGTCGCCCGCATTCAGCTACGCGCTCATCACGGCCGTGGCGGTGCTCATCATCGCCTGTCCGTGTGCGCTCGGCCTGGCTACGCCGATGTCCATCATGGTTGGTGTCGGCAAGGGGGCGCAGCACGGCGTGCTCATCCGGGACGCAGAGGCACTGGAGAAGATGGAGAAGGTCGACACCCTTGTGGTCGACAAGACAGGCACTTTGACTGAGGGACGACCGAAGGTCGTCCACATCGAGCCGGTGACAGGCTTCTCCGCTGATGACGTATTGCAGAAGCTCGCGAGCGTCGAGCGTGCCAGCGAACACCCGCTGGCCATGGCCATCGTGATGGATGCGCAGGAACGCAAGCTCGCCCTGTCACCGGTCGTCGACTTCGACTCACCGGTCGGCAAGGGCGTCATCGGAACGGTGGATGGACAGACCGTTGTCTCCGGAAGCCCCAAGTTCCTGACGGAGCACGGTATCGACTCCGGCAGCCTCGCAGTCGCGGCGGAAGCGCAGCGGCAGAAGGCGGCAACGGTCATCTTCGTCAGCATCGGTGGCAAGTTGGCCGGCTTCGTCGCGATTGCCGACCCCATCAAGGCGACAACCCTTCAGGCGCTGAAGGCGCTGCAGGCAGCTGGCGTTCGAGTGGTCATGCTGACGGGTGATGGCAAGACCACTGCGGAAGCTGTCGGACGTCAGCTGGGCATCGACGAGGTGGTCGCCGAAGTGTTCCCGGAAGACAAGGCCGCTGTCGTCAAGCGCCTGCAGGGCGAAGGGCGAGTCGTCGCGATGGCGGGCGACGGGGTCAACGATGCGCCCGCTCTCGCCCAGGCCACGGTCGGGGTGGCCATGGGCACCGGCACTGACGTCGCGATGGAAAGCGCTGGCATCACCCTGCTCAAAGGCGACCTCATGGGTATCGTTCGGGCTCGGACGCTGTCGCACGCAACGATGAGGAACATTCGCCAGAACCTGTTCCTCTCGTTTGCCTACAACGTGGCCGGTATCCCGCTCGCGGCTGGAGTGCTGTATCCGTTCTTCGGACTGCTGCTGTCACCGGTGGTCGCCGCTGCTGCGATGGCCCTGTCGTCGGTCAGTGTCATCGGCAACGCTCTGCGCCTGCGGACAGTCACCGTGGAGTGAGCGTGGAACCTCGAGGTCAACGCAGTCTTGGAGATTGGCTGTTCGCAGTCTGCGGCGTGTGGCTGGTGGGCCTGGGCAGCTATTTCTTCTTTGYCCGCCCCCCACTGCTGCCGGAGGACCTGCGCGATTCGGGCGCCAATGTGGTGGTGCTGCCTGCAGCCGCACCACACATCGGCGAGTGGCTGGAGCGACCTACTTGAAGTTGAACGTCGCGCACGTGCGACGCTCTCTACTTACGCGCACCGCGACGACCCTCGACGAGGGTTTCCCGCTGATGCGCGAGATCGGCTGGACCGTCATCACGCAGCGCGCCCGTCGATCCGTGCAGCTACTTCCGGCCGATGCGTGCTGGCTGGCCTGTCGATGGGCGTCGGTGTGGTTGGCACCCTGCTGCCAGAGCGAGGGCAAACGGCGGGCGTGCTGATGCTTCATGCGCTGGCCGACATTCCGGACACCGCTCGCCCCGGCCTTCCAGTACAGGTCCACGTGGGCGATCCGGATGTCGAATTCGCGCCGCCTGCCGCGGTGGCGATGTGGCAAGACTCGGCGAGACGCATGGGCGCGCAAGCCCAAGTTCCACCTGTCCTCGCGCCGGTCACTTCTACACAGACACCAGCTTGCCGGACTACGACGAGCGCGCGTCAGAATTGACTTGGCAGCGCGTGGAGGACTTCCTGCACCTCCGGCCATCTTCGACGATGTAGCGATCCTTCTGCATGCCGGTCGACTCAAGGTCTCTTTGCCAGCGTAAGGCTGTGTCCAGCCAGCACAGGGCGCCCCAGGGGGAGCAGGGCGCCTGCGACGAATTCGGCTGTACATGCTGCTCGACGACCTCTACCATCGCCCGGGACAGGGGACTCCGATGTACCGTCCGCCAGGATTGCCAGAAGTCGTCGCCATTGCGCTTGCCATCGTCGCGGCGCTTCTGTGCGTCATCTGGCGGCGCAAACGTCACCTGTGGTTGCTGCAGGCCGCCATCGGTTCGGCCCTGGCCGGCGCGACCACGCTGGGATGGCCGGGGCCACTGCCGGTGGAGTTCGCGCTGCTGCCGCGCGCGCTCATCGCGTGGGCGGTCGCCGACTACCTCGGCCAGCGCCGCGCGACGAAGGCGGCACTGGTCGGTCCGGCCCTGGTCCTTGCGCTCGCCCCGCCGACGCTCGCCCGCTGGGCGGCGCCATGCCTCGACCTGTCGCTCGGCATGCTCTGCGCGGTGCGGGCGCGCAGCGAGCGCGAGTGCGGCCACGCGCTGTTGGCCGCTGCCGCGCTGTCGAGCGCGGGCTGGCTGGGCTTCGCCATAGGGTCCGGTGCCGACGCCGCGCTGATCCAGGGTACCGCATTCGGACCGGCCACCCTCGCACTGGCGATGGCCCTGCCGGTCGCCCTCCTGCTGAGCGAAGACAAGCACGCCGGCGCGGCGCACGCGCTGCTGCAGCGGATGGCGCACTTCTACGACGCCCTGTCGCGGACCAACCAGGCAATCACCCGCATCAAGGACCGCACCCGGCTGTTCGAGGCGATCTGCGAGATCTGCGTCGACGCGGGCCATGCTCGCGTCGCCTGCGTATACGTGCTCGACGGCGTCTTCGCCCACCGCTGCGCCACGGCCGGGCCGGCGGCCGAGATCCTCGCCGGCGTTCCACAGCCGTGGGACACCAGCGAGGCGCGGGCGCAGGCCTCCTACACGGTCCAGGCGCTGCGGGAGGGGCGGCCGATCGCGAGCAACGACTACTAGAACGACCCGCGGGCGGCGCCGTGGCGCGACCAGGCCGTGGCGCACGGCGTGCACGCGTTCGCATGGCTGCCTTTTCATCGGCGCGGCGGTGTCGACGGCGTCCTGATGCTGGCTGCAGGCCACACCGGCTTCTTCGACGAGCCGTTGATGCAGCTGCTCGACAAGCTGGTCGGCGACATCTCCCTCGCGCTCGATGCGATCGATCGCGAGCACGAACGCGAGCGCGCGCAGCGCGAGGTGCAGGCCGGCCTCGAGCGCTTCCAGCTGCTGTTCAACGCCGCGCCGGTGTCGTCGACGATCCTCTCCATCGCGCAGCGGCGCGTGCTCGCGGCCAACGACACTTGCTGTGCCGCCATCGGCATGACGCGCGAGCAGATGCTGGGGCGCCAGACCGTCGAACTCGCGGCACGGCTGAGCGACGAGGATCGCGAGGCCTTCTACGCCGAGCTCCAGCGCCACGGCCGGGTGCGCAACCGCATGATGCGCGTGCACCGCGGCGATGCCCGGCCGACCCAGGAACTGTTCAACGCCGAGCCGATCGACTACATGGGCGAGGCGTGCCTGCTGGTGATGAGCCTGGACATCACCGACTTGCACGAGGCCCAGCAGGTTCGCGAGGCGCTCGCCCGCGCCGAGTCCGCGAGCCGCGCCAAGACCGAATTTCTTTCGCGCATGAGCCACGAACTGCGCACGCCGCTCAACGCCGTGCTGGGCTTCGCCGAACTGCTGCGCCAGGGGGTGCAGGAGCGCCTCACGCCGCCTGAACTGGCGCAGCTCGACCTGCTGCAGCAGGCGGGGTGGCACCTGCTGACGCTCATCAACGACGTGCTCGACGTGTCCCGCATCGAGGCCGGCCATCTCGCGGTCCAGGCCGAGCCGCTCGCGCTGCTGCCGTTGCTCGACGAAGCGATGCAGATGACGCGCCGCGCCGCCGACGAGCGGGCGGTCTCGCTGGTGCCGGCCTACGACGCCTGCGCGCCGGTCGGGGTGCGCGCCGATCCGACGCGGCTGCGCCAGGTCGTGCTGAACCTGCTCTCCAACGCGGTCAAGTACAACCGGCCCGGCGGCATCGTGACGGTCTCGCTGCGCGTGGAACTCGAGTGGGTTCACCTGCAGATCGAGGACACCGGCCTCGGGATGACGAACGAGCAGCTGTCCCACCTGTTCGAGCCGTTCAACCGGCTCGGGCGCGAGCGTGGGGCCATCGAAGGAACCGGCATCGGCCTGGCGCTGACCCGCCAGCTCTTGCGGCTGATGCAGGGCAACATCGGCGTCGACAGCAAGCTCGGCATCGGCACGCGCGTGAGCGTGTCGCTACCGCGCGTCGAGTCCGTGCCGTGCGTGCCGGAACGACCGCTGCCGCAGACCGCGCCGGCGGCGCCGGCGGCACCGCGGGGCACGGTGCTTTACGTCGAGGACAACGACGTCAATGCACTCCTCGTCGAGCAGATCCTGGCGCGCTGGGCCGGCCTGCGTTTCGTCCGCGCGCACGATGGCAGGAGCGGCTTCGAGCTGGCCCGCAGCCTGCAACCCGACCTGCTGCTGCTGGACATGCAGCTGCCGGACATCGACGGGCTGGAAGTCCTGCGCCGCGTGAAGGCGGACGCGGCGACCTGCCACCTGTGCGTGGTGGCCCTGTCTGCCAGCGCGATGCCGGAAGAAGTCGCGCGCGCCACCCAACTCGGCGCCGACGAGTACTGGACCAAACCGCTCGCGGTGGACCGCTTCCTGGCCGACGTCGCCCGCCTGATGGACGAGGCGGCTGCCAAGGGTCCGCGGACGATGTCCGTCTAGGCTGGCGGCGCCCGCAGGGCCCCGGCCGCCTTGGTGATGCTGCCTGCCTCACCACGCGTCATGGCTCAGCGCGACGTTGTGTTTCCAGCCAGGCGTCGAGCGCCGTATGAATAGAATCGCTATTCGCCAGCGATCCGGTCCAACGGTTTGCCGGCGGGTTGTCACCTCCTTCAGCGACATCACGCGCTCCTTGCCCGGCGGCGGCAAAGGGCTCTTGACGCGAGTCAGCACGTTGCCCTCGAGCCATCCCCACTCGTCGAGTGCGATGCGGCGCATGGCCCGGATCACGTTGAAGTCGCGCGCGATCGAACCTGGCGCGAGAGGCTTGCGATCGACACTTCCTGCCGCGGGCGAGTCGCGCCAGGTCGACCAGTCGTCCGGCGTGATCTCCGTGAGCGGCTTGTCGATGAACGGGATCGTCGCCTTGAACCTCGCGATCCGAATGCTGTCGGCTCGCCATCCGCGCTTGTTCGATCCAGCCTTCGGCACCCGCACCGCCAGGTTTGGCGCGGATGATCGGGGAGTTCAGCGTATTTTCGCGAATGCGAAAAAGGGGTGGTGGTGCCTCGGGTCGGAATCGAACCGACACTCCTTGCGGAACGGGATTTTGAGTCCCGCGCGTCTACCAATTTCGCCACCGAGGCCGGTGCAGGGGGTGAGAGTGTGCCACAGCCTTTCTGGGATATCCCCAAACCGGGTACCCTTGGCGCCCCTTCCCTTGCTGCGGACCTTGCATGCCTTCGTTGCCTCCCGTCACCCAGGCCCTGCTGCTGATCAACGTGGGCATGTTCTGCCTGCAGTACGTGCTCGGCTTCGTCGTCGACCGCTTCCTGGCCCTGTGGCCGATCGGCGCGGGCTTCCTGCCCTGGCAGATCGTGACCTACGGCTTCCTGCACGGCAGCTTCAACCACCTGCTGTTCAACATGCTCGGCCTGTGGATGTTCGGCGCCGAGCTCGAACGCCTGTGGGGCGCCAAGCGCTTCCTGCAGTTCTTCATGGCCAGCGTCGTCGCGGCAGCCGGCTTCCAGCTCATCGTCTGCGCGCTGATGGGCGCGAACTTTCCGACCGTCGGCGCGTCGGGCGGCCTGTTCGGGCTGCTGCTCGGCTTCGCGATGATGTTCCCGAACCGCACCATCGTGCCGCTGATCCCGCCGATCCCGATGAAGGCCAAGACCTTCGTCGCAATCTACGGCGGCCTCGAACTGCTGTTCGGCGTCACCGGCACGATGGCCGGCATCGCCCACTTCGCCCACCTCGGCGGCATCTTCGGCGGCTGGCTGATGATCCGCTACTGGCGCGGCCAGCCACCGTTCGGCCGGCGCTGATTTCACGCCGCGGAAAGCCCCCGCCTCGCCCAGGGACGGGCCGAAGCGCTCATGCTCACCGCACGAGTTTCTCGTTCGGAGGGCCCATGAACGATCGGCTTCAGGCAACGCGCCGCATCGCGCGCAGGTGGGCAGCCGGCTGGCTGCTCGGGGCATGGGCCGCGTGCAGCGCCGCGCTCGCGGCAGCACCAGCCGATGACGATGCCACGCTGAAGGAGCAAGGCGAGTTGCTCGCCCGCGCCGCGGCCGCGGTGGTCGGCGTGCAGGTCCAGGCGCTCGGCCACGCCACCTCGGCCGAGACCCTCGGCAAGCTGCGCCTCGGCTCCGGCGTCGTCATCGGCACCGACGGCCTCGTGCTCACCATCGGCTACCTGATCCTCGAGGCCGACCAGGTCGACCTGCAGCTCGACTCCGCGCGCATCGTGCCGGCCCGCGTCGTCGCCTACGACCAGGCGTCCGGCTTCGGCTTGCTGCAGCCGCTCGCGCCGCTGCGCCTGCCGCCCGCACCGCTCGGCGACACCAGCCAGCTCGCGTCCGACGAGCCGGTGATGATCGTCAGCGGCAGCTCGCCCGCCGGCCAGGGCGAGCTGAGCCTCGCGCGCGTCGTGTCGCGGCGTGCTTTCTCCGGCTACTGGGAGTACCACATCGACGGCGCGCTGTTCACCTCGCCGCCACGCACCGACCACAGCGGCGCCGCGCTCTTCAACGCCAACGGCGAGCTGCTGGGCATCGGCTCGCTGATCGTCGCCGACGCCGCCGGCGCCGACGCGCCGCGGCTGCCCGGCAACATGTTCGTGCCGGTCGACCTGCTGAAGCCGATCCTGAAGGAGATGCGCGAGAGCGGCAGCACCGCGATGAGCCACCGGCCGTGGCTCGGCGTGAACTGCGTCGAATCCGGCGGGCAGGTGCGTGTCGTCAAGGTGAACCGCGGCAGCCCGGCCGAGGCCGCCGGGCTGCAGGCCGGCGACCTGATCCTGCGCATCGACGGCGTCGCGGTCGGCGGGCTGGAGCGCTTCTACAAGACGCTGTGGCGCGGCAGCACGCCCGAGCGCGAGGTCACGCTCGAGGTGCAGCGCGGCGACGAGACGCAGACGCTGAAGGCGCGCGCCACCGATCGCATGAAGACGTTGACCCAGTCGCTCGGGGTCTGACCTCGATCAAGTCAAGCGAGCAAGCCGTCGCGCACCGTCGGGTAGCGCAGCTTCAACCGCAGCTCTTCACGCAGCCGCCGGTTGTCGAGCCGGCGCGACTCCGAGAG
>NZ_JBFUCB010000276.1:0-7527 GCF_056405435.1 Rhizobacter sp. P1_G5
ACGCCGCGAGGCCTTCCAGCAGACGGTGATGGAAGCCGCGAATCGCATGGAGGCGCAGGTCAACCGGCGCCTGGGCGACCGCCGCCGGCAGATGGCCGAGCAGGTGCTCGAGCTGCGCGGCCTGCGCGGCAAGAGCGGCGCCAAGGTGCGCATGATGCTGGAGCGCGTGCAGGCCGAGACCGCCGAGTTCGAGCAGTGCACCGCGCGCTTGCAGGCGATGCGCATGGTGCACAGCCGCATGCTGAAGAACGCGCTGCTCGACCTGACCAGCGACCGCTTGCGCGAGGAAGTGGCCGAGATGCAGACCGCGATGACCGCGTCGCTGCTGCACCTCGGCGCGAAGAAAGCGTTCATCGCGCTGTGTGGCCGCCTGCGCGAGCTGCTCGAGGCGGCGCAGGTGCGCGGCACCGAGATCCACGACATGCTCGGTGCCTCGTTCGCGAAGCTGAACGCCGAGTTCGGCTTCAGCCTGGCGATCACGAAGCAGCCCGACTTCGGCCGCTTCGTCAACGACCTGACGCTGATCCAGCGCAACTACGTGCAGTACCTCGGGCTCACGCAGGCGCTGCGGCTCTCGCAGCCGAAGTTCATGGAGCAGTTCCGCCGCATGCTGGTGTCCAAGCTGCGCGTGGTGTTCGAGAACGCCAGCGGCGAGTTCGAGCTGTGGAACAAGACCGCCTCGGCGCAGGTCGATTCGCAGTTGCGCGAACGCCGCCGCGGATTCCGCCGGCGCCGCGAGGCGCTGGAGCGCATCCAGTCGGCCGCCGGCGACCTGGAGCAGCGCCTGTCCGAACTGGAAGCGCAGGATGCGCAGCTGCAGCAGCTGCAGGCGCGCAGCACCGAGCTGGGCAACCGCCTGAAGCAGCAGGCGCAGCGCGAGCTGACCGGCACGGCGAGTGCAACGCCCAGCGGTTCAGTCCCGCTGTACGCGGCCCAGGCCTGAGTTGTCTCCTCAAGAGCGTTTCGCGAAGCCGCTGATCGCGTGGCAGCGGGAGCACGGCCGCCATGCGTTGCCGTGGCAGCAGACGCGCGATCCGTACCGCGTGTGGCTGTCCGAGATCATGCTGCAGCAGACCCAGGTCACGACGGTGCTGGGCTACTACGCGCGCTTCCTCGAACGCTTTCCCGATGTGCGGGCGCTGGCCGCCGCGTCGCAGGACGAGGTGCTCGCGCTGTGGAGCGGGCTCGGCTACTACAGCCGTGCGCGCAACCTGCATGCGTGCGCGCAGGCGGTGGTCGCCGCGCATGGCGGCGAGTTCCCGCGCAGCGCCGCCGTGCTGCAGGAGCTGCCGGGCATCGGCCGCTCGACCGCGGCGGCGATCGCGGCGTTCTGCTTCGGCGAGCGGGTCGCGATCCTCGACGGCAACGTCAAGCGCGTGCTGACGCGCTTCCTCGGCTTCGACGGCGACCTGGCCGAGGCGCGCCAGGAGCGCATGCTGTGGGACGAAGCCACCCGCCAGCTGCCCGAGGACGGCATCGAGTCATACACCCAGGGCCTGATGGACCTCGGCGCCACGCTGTGCGTCGCGCGCTCGCCGAGCTGCCTGCTGTGCCCGGTGCAGGCCGGCTGCGTCGCGTTGCGCGAAGGCGCGCCCGAGCGCTACCCGGTGAAGACGCGCAAGCTCAAGCGCGGCCGGCGCAGCAACGCCTGGCTGTGGCTGCAATGGGGTGACAGGCTGTGGCTGCTGCAGCGGCCCGGCAGCGGCGTGTGGGCCGGGCTGTGGAGCCTGCCGGAGTTCGACACGCCCGAGGCGCTCGATGCGGCATCGGCCGACTGGCCCGGCACGCCGCAAGGCCTGCCGATGTTCACGCACGTGCTGACCCACCTCGACTGGACGCTGCAGCCGGTGCGCTGGACCTTGCCCGCCGATGCCGCGGCCGGTGACGTCGATGCGATCACCGCGACGCTCGCGGGCGACGGTCAGCGCGGCGAATGGGTCACGCTGGCGCAGGCGCTCACGATGGGCCTGCCGGCACCGCTGCGCAAGCTGCTGGCCGGCACGCCGCCGGGTTGACGGGGCCTACTTGACGACGCCCTTGCTGCGCAGGAATTCGTCGACCAGCTGAAGCCGCACCGCGGCGTCCGGCAGTTCCATCAGCTTCTGCTTCGCGGCCAGCGAGATCGGCAGGATCTCGCACCAGCGGTTCGCGACCCAGCCGGCGTTGTCGAACTGGAAGGGCTTCAGGAAGGGCTCGGAGCCCTGCTGCTTCAGCGTCGCGATCGCATTGGCCAGGCCGCGCACCGTCTCGATCATCGCGTCGACCGGCAACGAGGCCTCGTCGTCGTCGAGCATCTCGATCTGGGCCAGCCACAGGCCATCGGGCTGCTGGCGCATCCGGCTCACCCCGAAGCGGTGGGTGCCGCGGCAGCGCACCTGCAGGATGCCGTGCTGCGCGCTGTCGACATCGATCAGCTCGGCCATCACGCCGGTTTCTTCGAGGGCGACCGGCTCGCCGGGCTTGCGCACCTCGCCGCCCTGGCGCAGCGCGACGACGCCGAACGGCGTGTTCTCGCGCAGGCAGGTGCTGATCAGGTCGAGGTAGCGGGCTTCGAACACCTTCAGGCTCAGCAGCCCGCCAGGAAACAACACCGCCTGCAGCGGGAACAACGGAACGTCGGTGGTGGAGATGTCGGGAGTCATTCAGCAGCGCGGCCGGGTGGGCCGCGTTCTCAATCGCGGGCGTCGAGCTCGCGGTGGCGAATCAATGTACCGCTGCGCGCGGCAAAACGCTTCGCCAAGGATTCGGTGAGGTAGACCGAGCGGTGCTGGCCGCCGGTGCAACCGATGGCAACCGTCAGATAGCTGCGCTGGTCGCGTTCGAACGATGGCAACCAGCGTGCGATGAAGGATTCGATCTGGGCCAGCATCTCGGCCACTTCGGGTTGGGCTTCCAGGTAGGCCGCGACCTCCGGGTCGCGGCCGGTCTGCGGGCGCAGTTCGCGGATGTAGTGCGGGTTCGGCAGGATGCGCACGTCGAACACGAAATCGGCATCGAGCGGCACGCCGTGCTTGAACGCGAACGACTCGAACACCAGGGTCAGCCGGTGCGCCATCGCCTTCACCAGGTCGCGCATCCACAGGCGCAGCTGGGCTGGGCGCAGCTGGCTGGTGTCGACGACGGTGGAGACCTCGCGCAGCTCGGCCAGCAGCTCGCGTTCGAGCTCGATCGCCTCGGTGAGTGCGCGGTGGCCGTCGGCGGCGCGGTCGTCCTTGCGGCGGCCGGGCGACAGCGTCGCGGCCTCCTGCGACAGCGGGTGGGGGCGGCGCGATTCGGAGAAGCGGCGCACCAGCGTGTCGGTGTTCGAATCGAGGAACACCGAGCGGATCGCGGTGCCCTCGGCGCGCAACTCGGCGATCAGCGGCAGCAGGTGGGGGAGCGAGCCGGCGCTGCGCACGTCGACCGCGATCGCGACGCGGCGCATCGAGCGCTCATGCTCGAGCCGCAGGAAATCGCGCAGCAGCTCGGGCGGCAGGTTGTCGACGCAGAAGAAGCCGGCGTCTTCGAGCGCATGCAGCGCGACCGACTTGCCGGAGCCGGAGATGCCGGTGACGAGCACGACCTCGTTCGGCGACACCACGGACGGCGGTGCCGGCTCGGCCGGTGCCACGGCGTCGGGCGGCAGCGCGGTCCCTGGAGTACCTTCGTGCTGCGCACTCCGGTATTCGCCCTTGGGGCGGCCCGGCGCGCTCATGTCTTCTTGCGGCTGCGGGGGGCAGCCGGCACGGCGGCATCGGCCGCCACCGACAGCATCTCCTGCGCATGCGCGAGGCTGGTGCCCGACATGCGCTCGCCGCCCAGCATGCGGGCGATCTCGGCGACGCGCACCTCGCCGGCGACCGCGTGGATGTCGCTGTGCGTGCTGCCGGCCTCGGTGCGCTTCGAGACGACGAAATGGTGGTCGGCGCAGGCAGCGACCTGCGGCAGGTGGGTGACGGCCAGCACCTGGCGGTCGCGGCCCAGCTGCTTCATCAGCCGGCCGACGGTGTCGGCCACCGCGCCGCCGACGCCGGAATCGATCTCGTCGAAGATCAGCGTGCCGGCGGCATCGGCACCTTGCGCCAACTGGCTGGTCGTGACGGCGATCGCGAGCGCGATGCGCGACAGCTCGCCGCCCGACGCCACCTTGCCCATCGGCCGCGGCGTGCTGCCGGCATGGCCGGCGACGAGGAACTCGGCCGATTCGAGGCCGAAGGATTGCGGCGCGTCCTGTGCGGTGAGCGCGACCTCGAAGCGGCCGCCGGCCATGCCGAGCTGCTGCATCGCCTGCGTGACGGCGGCGGCCAGCTTCGGGGCAGCGGCCTTGCGGGCGGCGGAGACGCGCTTCGCCTCGGCGCTGAACGCGGCATGCGCCTGCGCGAGCGCCGATTCGAGCGCGTCGAGGTCGGTGGCGGCGTCGAGCGCGCGCAATTCATCCTTCCACTGCTCGAGCAGCGCCGGCAGCTCGGCCGGGGCGCGGCGGTAGCGGCGGGCAAGGCTGACCCATGCCGACAGGCGATCGTCGAGCTCCTGCAGGCGCTCGGGTTCGAGCTCGGTGTGGTGCAGGTAGCCGCTGAGCGTGTGCGCCGCATCCTGCAGCTGCGCCTGGGCGCTCTGCAGCACCTCGGCCACGGCGGCGAGGCGGGCGTCGAACTCGGCGACGTTGCCGAGCGCGTCGGCAGCGCCGCTGGTCAGCGATTCGGCATTGACATCGGCCTCGCTCAGCGCATCGAGCGCGCTGCGGGCGGCGTCCATCAGCGCCTGCGAATTCGACAGCCGCTGGTGGTCGGCATTCAGCGTTTCCCACTCGTCGGCTTCAGGGCCGAGCTTGTCGAGCTCGCCGATCTGCCAGGCGAGGCGCYCGCGCTCGCGTTCGAGGTCGGCCTGCTGGCTGCGCGCCTTGTCGAGCGCATCGCCGGCGGCCTTCCAGCGCGACCACACCGCGCCGAGCGGCGCGACATCGACGCCGGCATAGGCGTCGAGCAGCGCACGCACCGAGGCGCTGCGCGTGAGGCTCTGCCAGGCGTGCTGGCCGTGGATGTCGACGAGGTGATCGGCCGCCTCGCGCAGCTGCGCGACGGTGGCCGGGCTGCCGTTGACCCAGGCGCGGCTCTTGCCCTGCGCATCGATGACGCGGCGCAGCAACAGCGTGTCGGCGTTGTCGAAGCCGGCATCGTCGAGCCAGGCCGCGAGGCTCGCGGGCGCATCGAACTCGGCGGTGATGTCGGCGCGGGCCGCGCCTTCGCGCACCACGCCGGCGTCGCCGCGGCTGCCGAGCGCGAGCTGCAGCGCGTCGATCAGGATCGACTTGCCGGCGCCGGTCTCGCCGGTCAGCACCGAGAAGCCGCCGGCCAGTTCGACCTCGAGCGAGGTCACGATGACGAAATCGCGCAGGGCGAGGCGTTTCAGCATGATGGGATCACAGTCCGGCGTTCCAGTGGAGCTTGCCGCGAAGGGTGGCGTAGTAGCTCCAGCCGCGCGGGTGCAGGAAGCGCACCTGGTGCGCCGAGCGGCGCACGATGATGCGGTCGCCGTGCAGCAGGCTCGCGAGGCTTTGCATGTCGAAGCTGACGCTCGCATCGCGGCCGGCGACGATCTCGATGCAGATCTCGCCGATGTCGGGCAGCACGATCGGGCGGTTGGAGAGGTCGTGCGGCGCGATCGGCACCAGCACCCAGCCGGCGATGCCCGGGTGCAGGATCGGGCCGCCGGCCGACAGCGCGTAGGCGGTGGAGCCGGTGGGCGAGCCGACGATCAGGCCGTCGGCGCGGTGGTTGGCGACGAATTCGTCGCCGATGTCGATCTTCAGCTGCACCATGCTGGCGGTGGCACCCCGGCTGACGACCACGTCGTTCATCGCGATGCCTTCGAAGATCATGCGGCCGTCGCGCCAGACGCCGCCTTCGAGCATGGTGCGGCGTTCTTCTTCGTAGTCGCCGGCGATCATCGGGGCGAGGGCTTCCTCGAACTGGTCGATCGGCAGGTCGGTGATGAAGCCCAGGCGGCCCTGGTTGATGCCCACCAGCGGCAGGTTGAAGCGGGCGAGCTGGCGGGCGATGCCGAGCATGGTGCCGTCGCCGCCGACGACGACGGCCAGGTCGCAACGCTGGCCGAGCTGCTCGGGCGTGAGCGCCGGGTAGTCGGTCATGCCGGTGTTGTGCGCCGTCTCGGCTTCGAGCGAGACCTCGAGGCCTTGCCGGCCCAGAAATTGCGCAATGTCCTGCAGCACCCCGCGCATTCCGAGGGCCTGGTACTTTCCCACCAGCGCTGCGTGTCGAAAACGGGTCGGCATGCGCGGGATTACACCACAGCGCCCCCTGGGAACCGGGGCAGAAAATGGCCTCGCGCCTACAATGAAACCATGCTGGACGAGCGAGCCAAAACACTTCTGAAAGCGCTGGTCGAACGCTACATCGCCGACGGACAACCGGTGGGGTCGCGCACGCTGTCGCGGGCGTCGGGGCTGGACCTGTCGCCGGCCACCATCCGCAACGTGATGGCCGACCTCGAGGATCTGGGGCTGATCGCGAGCCCCCACACCAGCGCGGGGCGCATCCCGACGGCGCGGGGTTACCGGTTGTTCGTCGACACGATGCTGACGGCGCAGCCGATCGACTTGGCGCGCGCGACGCCCGCGATGGAGCAGCCGCAGCTGCACCCCGACCAGCCGCAACGCGTGATCGCGAACGCGGCGCAGCTGCTGTCCAGCCTGTCGAGCTTCGTCGGCGTGGTGACGGCGCCGCGCAAGGCGAGCGTGTTCCACCACATCGAGTTCCTGCGGCTGTCGGAGCGGCGGGTGCTGGTGATCCTGGTGGCGCCCGATGGCGACGTGCAGAACCGGGTGATCGTCACCGCGCAGGACTACACGCAGAGCCAGCTGATCGAGGCGAGCAACTACCTGACGGCGCAGTACGCGGGCCTGACGATCGAGGAGGTGCGCGAGCGGCTGAAGAGCGAGGTCGATGCGCTGCGCGGCGAGATCGCGGCGCTGATGCAGGCGGCGGTGCAGGCCGGCAGCGAGGCGATGGCCGACAGCCAGGAGCAGGTGGTGATCTCCGGCGAGCGCAACCTGCTGACGGTGCAGGATTTCAGCAGCGACATGGGCTCGCTGCGCAAGCTGTTCGACCTGTTCGAGCAGAAGACGCAGCTGATGCGGCTGCTCGACGTGAGCAGCCGCGCCGAGGGCGTGCGCATCTACATCGGCGGCGAGAGCATGGTGGTGCCGTTCGAGGAGCTCTCGGTGGTGTCGGCGCCGTACGAGGTGAACGGGCAGGTGGTGGGCACGCTCGGGGTGATCGGGCCGACGCGGATGGCATACGACCGGATGATCCAGATCGTCGACATCACGTCGCGGCTGGTGAGCAACGCGCTGAGCCAGAAGTAGGTCCGTTCGGCTGCCTGGTGCCGCGTGGCGGGCACCTACAATCGGCGCTCCTTTCCCGAGGGCCGTTAGCTCAGTTGGTCAGAGCAGAGGACTCATAATCCTTTGGTCRCTGGTTCGAGCCCAGCACGGCCTACCAATACGATCAAGGGCTTGGCGTTGTTTGC
>NZ_JBFUCB010000277.1:0-7527 GCF_056405435.1 Rhizobacter sp. P1_G5
GCCCATGGGACGGCGAGGAGGCGATCACGCTGCTGGCCGACCTGGATGCCGGCGCGACCGGCGCGATGACCGGCGGCGGCTTCCCCGACGGCATCCGGCAGATCGTCGATGCGTACGCGGCAGGGAATCGCGAAGCAGCCGTCGCGGCCTATGGGCGCTGGCTGCCGCTGATCAACTTCGAGAACCGCCAGGGCGGCTTCCTGAGCGCGAAGGCGCTGATGAAGGAAGGCGGCGTCATCGCGTGCRATGCGCCACGCCACCCCTGGCCGCCGATGCACCCGGCCACGCGCGCCGGGTTGCTCGATACGGCGCGGCGGCTGGATCCGCTGGTGCTGCGCTGGGGCAAGTGATCCGTTCGGCCACCCGGGCGAACAGCTTTCTCCCGTTCGGGCTGAGCCTGTCGAAGCCTGAACTCCGTTCGCCCTGAGCTTGTCGAAGGGTCGGGCTGAGCCTGTCGAAGCTCTGGTGGCAAGCGCCTCAGCGCTTCAACGGCCGCGTCGATTCCCGCGTCACGAGCAGCGGCGGCGGCAGCGCGCCGTCCGGCACCTCGCCGCGCAGCATCGCCAGCACGGCCTGCGCGCCAAGCTCGCCGAGCTGGTACACCGGCTGGCGGATCGTGGTCAGCGGCGGGATCGAATACTGCGAGCCCGGCAGGTCGTCGAAGCCGACCACCGACACGTCGTCGGGCACGCGCAGGTTGCGCCGGTACAGGCCGAGCGCCGCGCCATACGCCGTCTGGTCGTTGGCCGCGAAGATCGCGCTGAAGTCGGTGCGCGACTCCATCAGGTGGCTGATCGCCTTCAGCCCGCCCGCCTCGCTGAAATCGCCCTGCACCACCAGGGCAGGGTCGTACGCGATGCCGGCCTCCTTCAGCGCACGGCGGTAGCCTTCCTTGCGCTCGCGCGCATCGGCATGGTCGCGCGGGCCGAGGATGTGCACGATKCGCCGGTGGCCCAGCTCGATCAGGTGCCGCGTCGCCATGCGCGCGCCTTCGACGTTCGCGAAGTTCAGGCTGAACAGGCCGGGGCCCGAGAGCTTGCGCCCGGTCACCACCGTCGGCACGCGCCGCGCCACCTCCATCAGCGTCTCGTCCGGCAGCCGGCCGGTGAAGACGATCATGCCGTCGACGCGCCGCGACAGCAGCAGGTCGATGCACTTCTTCTCGTCGACCACCGTCCAGTGGCCGCTCGCGAACAGCGGCATGTAGCCGGCCGCGCCCAGCACCGCCTCGATGCCGCGCAGGCCTTCGCCGTAGAACGGGCTGTCGATCGACTGCGTGACCACGCCGATGCTCAGCGTGCGCCCGCCGGCCAGGCCGCGCGCCACCGGGTTCGGCATGAAGCCCAGTTGCGCGATCGCGGCATCGACCGCCTGCTGCTTGGCCGGGCTCACCTTCGCGCTGCCGTTCAGGATGCGCGAGACCGTGCTCGACGACACGCCCGCCAGCTCGGCCACCATCTGCAGCGTCACCGCCGTGTCGGTGACGGGGGCCACCGCGGGCGCCGCCGACGCAGCGGCACGCTTGCGCACCGGCTTGGGGGGTGGGGTCTTGCTGACCTTCTTGGAGACCGCCTTCATGCGTGGCCGTACTGCTGTGAGTGAGTCGAAAAGTGTACGTTCATGCATCCATCCCTGGCGGCGTTGAAACACCCCCGAAGGAGCGTATCGGCACCCACGCAACATGAGGGAAAACCATGGCTCGCAACTTGCATACAAGATCGCATTCACTGATTTGTGGAGCCCGATCCCATGTCCCTCGAGCCCCGGACCTTGCGTGAACTGCAGCAGGCGCTGCGCGAAGGCACCCTGACGGTGCGCCGCCTGATGGAGCGCGTGCTGCACGAGCGTGCACGGCATGCGGCCTCGGCCTGGATCGCGCTGCGGCCCGAGGAGGAACTGCTGGCCGAGGCCGAGGCCTGCGATGCCCGCACGCGCGGCGAAGGCGCGGCGCTGTGGGAGCGGCTGCCCCTCTTCGGCCTGCCGTTCGCGGTGAAGGACAACATCGACGTGGCCGGGCTGCCGACCACCGCCGCCTGCCCGGGCTTCGCAAGCGGCCCGGCCGCGCAGCATGCGACCGCGGTGCAACGCCTCGTGGATGCCGGCGCGATTCCCGTCGGCAAGACCAACCTCGACCAGTTCGCGACCGGCCTGGTCGGCACGCGATCGCCGTACGGCGCGGTGCCGAACCCGTTCGATGCAGCCCATGTGAGCGGCGGTTCCAGTTCCGGCTCGGCCTACGTGGTCGCGACCGGCCAGGTGCCGTTCGCGCTCGGCACCGACACGGCGGGCTCGGGCCGGGTGCCGGCCGGCTTCTGCCACATCAGCGGGTTGAAACCGACCAAGGGCTGGCTGCCGTCGACCGGCGTGGTGCCGGCCTGCCGCAGCCTCGACTGCATCTCGGTGTTCGCGCTGACGCCGGAAGACGCGTGGGCGGTTGCGAGCCAGGCCGCCGGGCCGGACCCGCAGGATCCGTTCAGCCGCACGGCGTTGCCACCGCGGCTGCGGCTGGACGCGTTGCCGGACCTCGCGGTCGGCGTGCCCGACACGCTGGAGTTCTTCGGCGATGCGCAGGCGCGCGACGCCTTCGAGGCCGCGCTGGCGCATCTGCGCGAACGCGGCTGCAAGCTGGTGCCGGTGCCGTTCGAGCCGCTCGCGCGCGTCGCGGCGCTGCTGTACCAGGGGCCGTGGGTGGCCGAACGCTATGCAGCGGTCGGCGCCTTCCTCGACGGCCACCCGCCCGGTGCCGACCCCACCGTCGCGGCGATCGTGCGCAGCGGCCGCGCGCCGGCCGCGCACGAGCTGTTCGAAGCGCAGTACGCGCTGGCCGCGGCGCAGCGGCAGGCGGCGGCGATGTGGGCGCAGGTGGCCGTGCTGGTGGTGCCGAGCGCGCCGACGCACCCGACGCTGGCCGCGCTGCAGGCCGATCCGTTCGAGCCGAACCGCCGCCTCGGCCACTACACGAACTTCGTCAACCTGCTCGACATGGCGGCCCATGCGCTGCCCGGCCCGATGCGCGGCGACGGCCTGCCGGCCGGCGTGACGCTGATCGGCCCGGCGTTCAGCGATTTCGCGCTGGCCGGCCTCGCAGCCACGCTCGCCCGCGTGTTCGAGCCGACCGCCGGCGTGATGCGCCATCCGATCGGCGCCGCACCGGTGCTGGCCGCCCCCGCGCCGGCGCAGCCGCTGCGGCTGGTCGTCGTCGGCGCGCACATGAGCGGGCTCGCGCTGAACTGGCAGCTGACCGAACGCGCCGGCCGGCTGCTGCGGCGCACCCGCACCGCGCCGGCGTACCGGCTGCATTCGCTGACCGGCCACGCGCCGACGCGACCCGCGCTGGTGCATGTCGGCCCCGAGGCGGGTCGCGCGATCGACGTGGAGGTGTGGGAGATCGACGCGGCGCACGGCGGCAGCTTCCTGCAGATGGTCGGCCCGCCGCTCGCGCTCGGCACGGTGGAACTGGGCGACGGCACGCAGGAGCGCGGCTTCGTCTGCGAGCCGCGCGGCGTGGCAGCAGGCGGCAGCGCGCTGGACATCACCACGTACGGCGGCTGGCGCGGCTTCCTGGCTTCACTCGGCTGAGCACGGTCCTTGCAGCACTCCCGCGCAAGGAGGTCTCCCGCCATGACCGACACCGCCCCATCCGACATCGTCGATTTCGTGCGCGCCAGCGCACAGCTGCTCGAGCTGCCGCTGGACGACGCGCAGGTCGCGCGCGTCGCGATGCACCTGGCCCGCACGCGCACGATGGTGGCGCCGCTGCGGCTGCTGCCGCTCGGCGCCGAACTGGAGCCGGCCGAGGTCTACTGCCCGGCGCCGTTTCCCGCCGAGGATCCTGCATGACCGCGCGGCAGGTCACGCATGCGGGCGGCATGACGACCGGCATGTCGATCGTGCGCGCGGTGCGCAGCGGCGAGATGCTGGCCGAGGAGGCGCTCGAGCACAGCATCGCGCGCATCGAGGTCTGCGATGCACGCGTCAACGCGTTCACCGACGGCACCTTCGAGCGCGCGGTGCGCGAGGCCCGTGCGGTCGATGCGATGCGCGCGCGCGGCGAGGTGCTGCCGGCGCTGGCCGGGCTGCCGTATGCGGTGAAGAACCTGTTCGACATCGAGGGCCTGACCACGCGCGCCGGCAGCAAGGTGCGCCAGGGCGAGCCGCCGGCCGCGGCCGACGCGGTGCTGGTCGAGCGCATGCGCGCAGCCGGCGCGGTGCTGGTCGGCGCGCTGAACATGGACGAGTTCGCCTACGGCTTCACCACCGAGAACAGCCACTACGGCCCGAGCCGCAACCCGCGCGACCTGACGCGCACGGCCGGCGGATCATCCGGCGGCTGCGGTGCCGCGGTCGCGGCCGGCCAGGTGCCGGTGACGCTCGGCTCCGACACCAACGGCTCGATCCGCGTGCCGGCGTCGCTGTGCGGCGTGTGGGGGCTGAAGCCGACCTTCGGGCGGCTGTCGCGGCGCGGCAGCTTCCCGTTCGTCGCGAGCCTCGACCACCTGGGCCCGTTCGCGCGCAGCGTCGAAGACCTGGCCGCCACCTACGACGCGATGCAGGGCCCGGACCCGCTGGACCCCGGCTGCCGTGCCGAGCGCGTGCAACCGGCGCTGGAGCACATCGGCCACCCGATCGCCGGCCTGCGCATCGGCGTGCTGGACGGCTACTTCGAGGAACACGCCGGGCCGGCGGCGCAGCGGGCCGTCGCGATCGCGGCCGAGGTGCTGCACGCGACCCGGCGTGTGCAGTGGCCCGATGCCGCGCTCGCGCGCGCCGCCGCCTTCGTCACCAGCGCGGCCGAGGGCGGCGCGCTGCACCTGCCGACGCTGCGCGAACGCGCCGCCGACTACGAACCGCTGTCGGTCGACCGCTTCATCGCCGGCGCGTTGCAGCCGGCCGAGTGGTACGTGCGGGCGCAGCGCTTTCGCCGGCTGTACCGCGACCGCGTCAACGCGCTGTTCACCGACTGGGACGTGCTGCTCGCGCCCGCGACCCCGGTGCAGGCCACGCCGCTCGGTGCCGAGAGCTTCGAGCTGAACGGCAGCGCGCTGCCGACCCGCCCGTCGATGGGCCTGCTGACGCAGCCGGTGTCGTTCGCCGGCTGCCCGGTGGTGGCCGCGCCGCTGTGGCCGCACGGGATGCAGAAGCTGCCGATCGGCGTGCAGGTGATCGCGGCCCCCTGGCGCGAGGACCTGGCGCTGCGCGTGGCGCGCGCGCTGGAAGCCAGTGGCGCGGCCGCGTCGCCGGTGGCGGGGATCTGAGGCCCGGGCCGATGGAGATCAACCGCCCCGACGTGCTGGCCGCGCTCACCGCGGCGTTCGAACGCTATGAGCGTGCGCTGGTCGGCAACGACGTGGCGGTGCTCGACGAGCTGTTCTGGGACAGCCCGCACACGCTGCGCTACGGCGTCGGCGAGAACCTGTACGGCATCGAGGCGATCCGCGCCTTCCGCTCGGCCCGGCCCGCCACGGGCCTCGCGCGCAGCGTGCTGCGCACGCAGCTCACGACCTACGGCGAGGATTTCGCGACCACGCACATCGAGTTCCAGCGCGAGGGCGGCACGCGGCCCGGCCGGCAGACGCAGACCTGGATGCGCACCCCCGCCGGCTGGCGGGTGGTGTCGGCCCATGTAAGCTTGCTCGGATGAAACCGCTGGCCACGAAGAACAACCCGCGCGCCAACCCCCGCGACCTGACCCGCGCCGAGGCGGCCTACCGCCGGATCAAGGCGGCCATCTTCGACTTCGTGCTGCTGCCCGGCGACGGCTTCACCGAGAGCGACATGGCCGAGCGGCTGGAGATGTCGCGCACGCCGGTGCGCGAGGCGCTGTTCCGGCTCGAGCTCGAAGGCTATGTGCAGGTGGCGTTCCGCAGCGGCTGGAGCGTGTCGCCGTTCGATTTCCGCAAGCTGGAGGAGCTGTACGACCTGCGGGTGGTGCTCGAGGCCACCGCGGTCGACCGGCTGTGCGCGGCCGAGCCGATGCCCGACCTGGGGCTGCTGAAGGCGGTCTGGCTGGTGCCCGAGAAGGAGCGCAAGTCCGACACCGCCGAGGTCGCCGCGCTCGACGAGGCCTTCCACGCGACGCTGGTGTCGGCCGCCGGCAACCTGGAGATGGCGCGCGTGCATGCCGACGTGACCGACGGCATCCGCATCGTGCGCCGCCTTGATTTCACGCAACCGCCGCGCATCAGCGCCACCTACGAAGAACACGCGAAGATCCTGAAGGCGATCCTGGCGCGGCGGGCGGACGCGGCCAAGCTGATGCTGCGCACCCACATCGAGGCGAGCAAGGCGGAGGTGCGCAAGATCACGCTGCACARGCTGCACAGCGCGCGGCCGGTGGCCGGAGAATTGTGAGGCGCCGTTCGGACTGAGCCTGTCGAAGGCCCGTCACCCACTGCCGTTATGCTTGTCGGCCCCAAAACCCACGCCCACGAAGCGAAGGTATGCCCATGTGGCTGAAAACGTTGTGGAGCCTGCTGCTCGCCGTCCCGCTGTTCGCCGCCGCCGCGCCCCCGGCCGCCCCGCTGGCCACGCTGACCATCGTCGACGGCGAGGCCGTGCTGGTCCGTGAGGCCGCGCGCTACGCCCCGGCCGAAGGCGTGCGCCTGCTGCGCGAGGACATCGTCGAGACCGGCACCCAGGGCCGATTGCTGCGCATCGAGTTCCCCGACGGCCTGGTCGCCGATCTCGGCCCCGCCACCCGGCTGCAGATCGCACCGAAGCTCGCCGGCCGCGCCCCCGGCCGCTTCTACCTGCTGCAGGGCTGGGTCAAGGTGACGGCGCCGGCATCGCTCGCGAGCCCCGTCTTCAACACGCCGTTATTCGATGCGACGGCGATCGCGCAGCGCGCCGTCGTGCTGGTGCAGCCGCAGGACGCCAACGTGTTCGCCGAGGCCGGCGAGGTCGCGCTCACCGAGCTGCTCGACGGCCGGCCGCTCGGCAACGTCACGCTGAAGGGCGAGCAGTTCCTGACCCGTGCCGGCGCGGCCCGCGCGAGCGTCGCGCCACGCCCCACCGCGGCCTTCATCCAGCGCGTGCCCAAGGATTTCCTCGACACGCTGCCGTCGCGGCTCGAGCGCTTCAAGACGCGCGAGGTCGAGCCGGCACGGCTGTCGGGCATCGCCTACGACGACGTGGCGGCCTGGATCGACGCCGAGGCCGGCCTGCGCGCGGGCTTCGTGCTGCGCTGGAAAGGCGAGGCCCGCAACGCGGATTTCCGGCGCGGCCTGGTCGGCACGCTGCGCGCCCACCCGGAGTGGGACCGCACGCTGTTCCCGGAAAAATACCTGCCCAGGAAGGTCGAAACCCGACCATGACGCCGGTTTTTGCGTCTGCCAATGCGTCCGTTCAGTCATCCCTCACGTAAGTCCCGGCACCACCCCCAAGAGGCCCCATGAAGCTGCTGCTCAAATTCAACCTGGTGTTCCTGATCGTGTTCGCGCTCGGCCTGGGGGCCGCGGGCTACATCGCCCGCGCGCTGCTGCAGCAGAACGCCCACGACGAAGTGCTGGACCGCGCGCGGCTGCTGAT
>NZ_JBFUCB010000278.1:0-7519 GCF_056405435.1 Rhizobacter sp. P1_G5
GCATCACGCTGACGACCAGCGGCTGCTCGAACTGGTGGTCGCCGGCGCGCATCGTGCCGCGGTGGAAACCGCCGAGGTGGCGCGGGTCGAGCTTCAGGCCCTCGAGCGCACGCGCCACCGCCAACGGGTCGGCGCTGCCGGCCTTCTCGATCGCGGCCGCCAGCATCTCGACCATCGCCTGCATGCGCATGTGCACGTAGTCGTCCTGCGGGTTCGGGAAGCGCTCGCGGAAGCTTGCATAGAACCTGTCGGAGGCCGCACCGCCGACGTTCGGGTGCCACTCGGCCACCGCCAGCACGCGGTCCAGGCCGGCATCGCCGATCGCCGCCGGCGCGCCGAGCGCGTTGCCGTAGAAGGTGTAGAAGCGCGCGTCCAGCCCGGCCTCGCGCGAGGCGCGGATCAGCAGCGTCAGGTCGTTGCCCCAGTTGCCGGTGAGCACCGCCTGCGCGCCGCTTGCCTTGATCTTCGCGGCGTACGGCAGGAAGTCCTTGATGCGGCCGAGCGGGTGCAGTTCGTCGCCGACGATCTCGATGTCGGGCCGCTTGGCCGCGAGCATCACGCGCGCCTGGCGCAGCACGCTCTGGCCGAAGCTGTAGTCCTGGCCGATCAGGTAGACCTTCTTCACGCGCGCATCGGCAGCCAGCACGTCGGTCAGCGCCTGCAGCCGCATGTCGGCATGCGCATCGAAGCGGAAGTGCCAGAAACTGCACTTCTCGTTCGTCAGCGCCGGGTCGACGGCCGAGTAGTTCAGGAAGATCGCGCGCCGCGCCGGCTCGCGCTGGTTGTGCTTGTTCAGCGCGTCGATCAGCGCGGCCGCGGTGGCCGAGCTGTTGCCCTGCAGCACGAAGCCGATCTTCTGGTCGATGGCCGAGCGCAGCAGCGACAGCGCCTCTTCATTGCTGCCCTTGCTGTCGAAGCGCACCAGCTCCAGCGGATGGCGGCCATCCGGCAGGCTCACGCCGCCACGCTGGTTCACCCGCTCCACCGCCCACAGCAGGTTGCGGTACACCGCCTCGCCGGCGTTCGCGAAGGAACCCGACAGCCCTTCGATCAGCGCGACGCGCACCGGCTCGGCGGCAGGTGACGATGCAGGCGCCGCAGCCACCGGGCCCACCGCTGCCAGCCATGCCAGCACCGCGCCGCAGCGCCTGACCCAACGCACGATCTTCATTTTTCAACCCACTTGAAAACAAAAATGCCGCTCCAAGTTTCAGCGGCATGGTTGCTGCGCTGTGCAGCGATTGAATGGATTGTAGGAGCCATCATGTTCGTACTGACCCCCTCGCTGTCGTCGCGCCGCGCCACCTCGCTCGAGCGCGCGTTCGATCACCTGTTCGCCGACCGGCTGCCGCCGGCACCGGCCCAGCCGCGCGTGCCGGCACTCGACGTCGTCGAGAGCGACACCGCGTACACGCTGACGCTGGACCTGCCGGGCCTGTCGAAGGACCAGCTGAAGGTCTCGGTGGAAGGCCGCCGCGTCACGCTGGAAGCCGGCGATGCGAAGACCGCCGACGCCAAGGAAGGCGAACGCGTGCTGTACCGCGAGCGCAGTGCCGCGCACTACGCCCGCACGGTCGCGCTGCCGGCCGAAGTGGACCAGGCGAACTCGAGCGCGAAGTTCGAGAACGGCGTGCTGACGCTGACGCTCGCGAAGCGCGTGCCGACCGGCGCGACGCAGATCAGCATCAGCTGACGGCCTCGGTGCCGGCCGCGGCCAGCGTCGCGAGCGGCCAGCGCGGCCGCACGTCGAAGCCGTAGTCGCGGCCGGCCGCGGCGCCGCGCTGCAGCCGCATCGCGGCGGCGAGCGCGATCATCGCGCCGTTGTCGGTGCACAGCGCCAGCTCGGGGTAATGCACCCTGACCTGGCGCTTCGCGCATTCGGCATCCAGTTGCGCGCGCAGGCGGCTGTTCGCACCGACGCCGCCGGCGACGACAAGTCGCTTCAGCCCGGTCTGCTTCAGCGCCGCGAGCGACTTCTTCAGCAGCACCTCGACGATCGCGGCCTGCGTCGACGCGGCCATGTCGGCGCGCTGCGAGTCGGTCGGCGCATCGCCGAGCTTGCGCAGCTGCGTCATCACCGCGGTCTTCAGCCCGGCGAACGAGAAATCGAGGTCGCCGCTGTGCAGCAGCGGCCGCGGCAGCGCATAGGCATCGGGCCGCCCCGCTTCGGCCAGGCGCGACAGCGCCGGCCCGCCCGGGTAGCCGAGCCCGAGCAGCTTGGCCGACTTGTCGAAGGCCTCGCCGGCCGCATCGTCGATGCTCTCGCCGAGCAGCTCGTAGCGGCCGACGTCGTCGACTCGCATCAGCTGCGTGTGCCCGCCCGACACCAGCAGCGCGACGAACGGAAACTCCGGCGGATCGCTCGCAAGGAACGGCGACAGCAGGTGCCCCTCGAGGTGGTGCACGCCGAGCACCGGCTTGCCGAGCGCCGCCGCCAGCGCGCAGGCCACCCCTGCGCCGACCAGCAGCGCCCCGGCCAGCCCCGGCCCGCGCGTGAACGCGACCACGTCGACCTCGGCGAGCGAGGCGCCGGCCTCGTGCAGCACCTGTTCGGTGAGCGGCAGCACGCGCCGGATGTGATCGCGCGAGGCCAGTTCAGGCACCACGCCGCCGTAGGCCTGGTGCATCGCGATCTGGCTGTGCAGGGCATGGGCCAGCAGGGCCGGAACCCCGGTCGGACCGGCCTCCACCAGGGCCACGCCCGTTTCGTCGCACGATGATTCCACGCCCAGTACCTTCATCCAGCGAGTGTAGCCAGCGCACCCACGCCGCCCGCCGGCGCCAAATTTGTCACGGCGCATCCAAGGGTTTACCCTCGATTACTATCCGACCCCCTTCCCGGTTCGAGCGCGGGCGACTAACCTGCGTGACCGAGCAGTGCCCCGAAGCAATTGCCAACTACAACAACGTCGTTAGGGAAACCCCATGAAGGAATACCGCCTCTTGGCCTGGACGGAGCTGCCTGCGCCGTTCGATCGCACCGCGCACCGGCGCATGCTCAGCGACATGTCGCAGCGGCACATGACGCTGGAGCAGTTGGCGTCCATCGCCGGACTGAAGCGCCCCGAGGTGCAGCTCTTCCTTGACGCGCTGGAGGCGCAGGGCCTGCTCGAAGAACGGGAGTTCGACGAGCCGCCAGCCGATTCGATGTTCGACTCGCTGCGGCCGCTGGGCGGCTGGATCCGCCGCGCGCTGCACACGAGTTCGCAGGAGCGCTGATTCCCCGGCGATCGGCCGCGCCGCACCGCGTGGCGCGGATGTTGCTGCGCTCTGGCCCATGAAGCCGCCGCGCGCGCCGACCGCCCCGGTCCTGCGCATCGTCATCGTCGCTCCCGACTCGCTGGCCTCCGACGGCAGCGAAGGCGCGCCCGACCCGATCGAGGCCGAGCGCTCGCGGGCGCTGCGCATCGGCTTGCTGGAGAACGGCTACAACATCGTCGCGGTGCTGCCGGCCGATGTCTTCCTGCCGGAGCGGCTGGCGCAGATCCAGCCCGACATGATCATCATCGACGCCGAGAGCCAGGCGCGCGACACGCTGGAGCATGTCGTGATGGCGACGCGCGATGCGCGCCGCCCGATCGTGCTGTTCACCGACGACGACGACACCAGCCACGTGCCCGATGCGATCGCCGCCGGCGTCACCGCCTACGTCGTGGCCGGGCTGGCGCCGGAGCGGGTGAAGCCGGTGCTCGACGTCGCGATGGCGCGCTTCCGGCACGAGGAAGGCCTGCGCCGCGAACTGGCCGACGCGCGCACCGAACTCTCGGACCGCAAGGTGATCGACCGCGCGAAGGGCCTGCTGATGTCGCGCCAGGGGCTCAGCGAGGAAGCCGCCTATGCGCKGTTGCGCAAGGCCGCGATGGACAAGGGGCTGCGGCTCGCCGACGTGGCGCGGCGCATCCTCGACGTGTCGGACCTGCTCGGCTGAACGCACTGCCGCAGTGCGGCCTGCGGCGCACTTGGTGCGTTGCAACATCGCCGATGCGAACCGCCCCTGGGAAGACAGCCGTGGCACGCCACTTGCATAGTGACGTGCGGAAGGTCAACGGCGATCTTCCACAGACATCCGCACGCACCAAGGTTGGCGCGACGCGGGTCGGACGATGGCGTCCCCACCGTGCAGGCTGAGCCCGCACCGTGCGGACGCCTTTTTGTTTTTGCTTTCCGAGAACCTGAGCCACGCCATGACTAGCCCACTCACGCGAAAGAACCTGATGAGCCGCCGAACCCTGATCAAAGCCGCTGCCGCGGGCAGTGCTGCCGGCCTGGTGCCGGGGCTGCAGAGCGCCGTGCATGCGCAAGGCTCCGACAAGCCCGAGAAGGAGGAAGTGCGCATCGGCTTCATCCCGCTGACCGACTGCGCGTCGATCGTGATGGCCTCGGTGCTCGGCTTCGACAGGAAGTACGGCGTCAAGATCGTTGCGACCAAGGAGGCCTCGTGGGCCGGCGTGCGCGACAAGCTGGTCAACGGCGAGCTCGACATGGCGCACGTGCTGTACGGCCTGGTCTACGGCGTGCACCTGGGCATCGGCGGGCCGAAGAAGGACATGGCCGTGCTGATGACGCTGAACAACAACGGCCAGGCGATCACGCTGTCGAAGAAGCTGGCCGACAAGGGTGCGGTCGACGGCGCATCGCTCGCCAAGGTGATGGCCGCCGACAAGCGCGAGTACACCTTCGCGCAGACCTTCCCGACCGGCACCCACGCGATGTGGCTGTACTACTGGCTCGCGAGCGTCGGCATCAACCCGATGAAGGATGCCAAGGTCATCACCGTGCCGCCGCCGCAGATGGTGGCCAACATGCGCGTGGGCAACATGGACGGCTACTGCGTCGGCGAGCCCTGGGGCCACCGCGCGATCATGGACGGCATCGGCATCACCGCGGTGACCACGCAGGACATCTGGAAGGACCACCCCGAGAAGGTGCTCGGCACCACCGGCGATTTCGTCAAGAAGTACCCCAACACCGCGCGTGCCGTGATGATGGCGGTGATCGAGGCGAGCCGCTGGATCGACGCGAGCCTGCAGAACAAGCTGAAGATGGCCGAGACGGTGGCCGACAAGTCGTACGTCAACACCGGCGTCGACGCGATCAACCAGCGCATCCTGGGCCGCTACCAGAACGGCCTGGGCAAGACCTGGGACGACCCGAACCACATGAAGTTCTTCAACGACGGCGCGGTGAACTACCCGTACCTGAGCGACGGCATGTGGTTCCTGACGCAGCACAAGCGCTGGGGGCTGCTGAAGGAGCACCCGGACTACCTCGGCGTCGCGAAGCAGATCAACCAGATCGAGCTTTACAAGCAGGCCGCGAGCGCGATGAAGGTGAACGTGCCGAAGGAGCCGCTGCGCAGCGCGAAGCTGATCGACGGCGTCGTCTGGGACGGCAAGGAACCGGCGAAGTACGCCGACAGCTTCAAGCTCAAGGCCTGAGCGGGCCACACAGGAGAACGCCATGGTGAGTGCCGTGTTCCATTCCCCGCGCGATGCCGGCGACGAGGCTCCTGCGGCCCCGCCGGTGGTCGTGAGGCCGCCGCCGCTTCCGTCCACACCCGTGCCCGCCACGCCGCCGCCGCGGCGCGCCGTCGACTGGAACGCGCTGCTGCTGAAGGTGCTGCCGCCGGTCATCGGCGTCGCGCTGCTGGTCGCCATCTGGGCGCTGCTGACGATGAAGGGAGGCAGCTTCCCGACGCCGGCCGCCACCTTCACCGAAGCGGTCAAGTTGTTTGCAGATCCGTTCTACAGCAAGGGCCCGAACGACCAGGGCATCGGCTGGAACATCCTGTTCTCGCTGCAACGCGTGGCGATCGGCTTCGGGCTGGCGGCGCTGGTCGGCATCCCGGTGGGCTTCCTGATCGGGCGCTTCAGCTTCCTGAACCACATGGCCTCGCCGCTGATCAGCCTGCTGCGGCCGGTGTCGCCGCTCGCGTGGCTGCCGATCGGGCTGCTGGTGTTCAAGGCGGCGAACCCGGCGGCGATCTGGACGATCTTCATCTGCTCGATCTGGCCGATGGTCATCAACACCGCGGTCGGCGTGCAGCGCGTGCCGGCCGACTACCTGAACGTGGCGCGCGTGCTGAACCTGTCGGAGTGGAAGGTGATGACGCGCATCCTGTTCCCTGCGGTGCTGCCGTACATGCTGACCGGCGTGCGGCTGAGCGTGGGCACGGCCTGGCTGGTGATCGTCGCGGCCGAGATGCTGACCGGCGGCGTCGGCATCGGCTTCTGGGTCTGGGACGAGTGGAACAACCTGAACGTCACGCACATCCTGATCGCGATCTTCGTGATCGGCATCGTCGGGCTGCTGCTCGAATGGGCGCTGATCGCGGTGGCCAAACGCTTCACCTACGAGGAGGTCTGAGCATGACCGGATTCATCGAAGTGCACCAGGCCGAGATGGTGTTCCACACGAAGAAGGGCCGCTTCCACGCGCTGCGCGAGATCGACCTGTCGGTCGCGAAGGGCGAGTTCGTCACGCTGATCGGGCATTCGGGCTGCGGCAAGTCGACGCTGCTGAACCTGATCGCAGGGCTCACGCTGCCCACTGGGGGCTCGCTGATCTGCGACGGGCGAGAGATCGCTGCGCCGGGGCCCGAGCGCGCGGTGGTGTTCCAGAACCACTCGCTGCTGCCGTGGCTCACCTGCCACGAGAACGTGCATCTGGCGGTCGAGCGGGTGTACGGCGCGAGCGAGTCGAAGGCGCAACTGAAGGAGCGAACCCTGGCGGCGCTGGGGCTCGTCAACATGGGGCATGCCGCGGCCAAGCGCCCGCACGAGATCTCCGGCGGCATGAAGCAGCGCGTGGGCATTGCGCGGGCGCTGGCGATGGAGCCCAAGGTGCTGTTGATGGACGAGCCGTTCGGCGCGCTCGATGCGCTCACCCGTGCCCACCTGCAGGACGAACTGCTGAAAATCGTCGCTCGCACGCACAGCACGGTGGTGATGGTGACGCACGATGTCGACGAGGCGGTGCTGTTGTCGGACCGCATCGTGATGATGACCAACGGGCCGGCGGCGACGATCGGCGAGATCCTGTCGATCGAGCTGCCGCGGCCGCGCAACCGTGTCGAGCTCGCCGAGGACCCCAAGTACGTGCACTACCGCAAGGAGGTGCTGGACTTCCTCTACACGCGGCATGGCCACGTCGAGCAGGCCGCCTGAGCCAGCAGTGGCATCCGGACCCTGGTTTTCATCCAAGGATGAGACGGCGTTTGCTGTCCAGCCTGCGCTGAAGCTCAGCGTGCACTTCGGTTTAGTGAATTCGCGAGGAACGGAAAAGCCCTGCGCCACACAGACACACCAAAGCTGGCACAACTCCTGCTAGAACCCAGTCGGCAAGAGCGATGCGCTTGTCGTCTATCTCCTCAGTAGGGCCCAGCCCTTTCCGGACCGCCTGATCCGCGTGGATCAGGCGGTTTTTTTATCTGTGGACGTACCCGCGGGAATCAGTGGTTTTCCTTGGCGTGGTTGATCGTGTACTTCGGGATCTCGATCGTCACGTCGGTCTGCGACAG
>NZ_JBFUCB010000279.1:0-7508 GCF_056405435.1 Rhizobacter sp. P1_G5
GTTCAGCACCACGGCCTGGATGCCGATCAGCGAATGATCGCCGACCGTGCMGCCGTGCAGCATGGCCTGGTGGCCGACCGTCACGCCCTCGCCGACCGACACCGGAAACCCGGCATCGGCGTGCACGACGCTGTTGTCCTGGATGTTGCTGCCGCGGCCGATCGCGATGCGCTCGGTGTCGCCGCGGATCACGACGCCGAACCAGACGCTCGCGTCGTCGCCCAGGCTGACGTTGCCGATCACGCGGGCGCTGTCGGCCACCCAGGCCGACGCGGCGATGTCGGGAGACAGCTCCCCCAGTTGGTAGACGGCCATGGCGATCGCCCGAAATGCACAGCCTATGATTCTAGGGATGAACCCGCGACAGCGCGCCCTGGAGGTCTTGAGCCTCCGCGACCCCACCGAGAAAGCAGCCGCGGCGCGGGCGCTGTTCGAGCAGCTCGATGCCGCGTTGATCGATCCCGATGAAGCCATCGCGGTGCCCGCGAGCCTGCCCGGCCGGCCCGAGCGCCCTCGCCTGGTGCCGCCAAAGGAGGTGGCGATGCGCTCGGCCTTCACGCCCGAGGGCCGCGCGGCGCTGCTGCACGCGATCGCGCACATCGAGTTCAACGCGATCAACCTGGCGCTGGATGCAGCGTTCCGCTTTGCAGGCATGCCGGCGGCGTTCTACGCCGACTGGCTGCGGGTCGCGAGCGAGGAGGCGCTGCATTTCTCGCTGCTGCGCGAACACCTGCGCAGCGGCGGCCACGACTACGGCGACTTCGATGCGCACGACGGCCTGTGGCTGATGACGCAGCGCACCGCGGGCGACGTGGTCGCGCGCATGGCGCTGGTGCCGCGCACGCTGGAAGCCCGCGGGCTGGACGCGACGCCGCCGCTGCAGGCCAAGTTCCGCAAGGCCGGCGACGCGCGCACGGTCGAGATCCTCGACGTGATCCTGCGCGACGAGATCGGCCATGTCGCGATCGGCAACCACTGGTACCGCTGGCTGTGCCGCCGCGACGGGCTCGATCCGATCGCGCACTACGCGGTGCTGGTGCGGCAGTACGAGGCGCCGCGGCTGCGGCCGCCGTTCAACCGCGAGGCGCGCGAGGCGGCGGGGTTCAGCGCAGAGGAGCTGGCGTTCCTGAGCGCGCCGTGACCGCAGGCGGCTCCGCCACGAACCACCGCTTCAACCCGAGGAAGTGCTTCTCGAACAGGTGGTACGACGCCATCGCGAGCGCGAGCGTGACGAGCGTGCCGGCGGCGATGTAGCCCAGCGCCAGCGCAGGGCCCGCATGCTCGTACAGCCCGAGCGACTGCAGCAGCGGCTTGCCGGCCAGGTCGTGCAGCGGCTTGTGGAAGATGTACATCGCATAGCTGTAGCGGCCCAGCATGCGCAGCGGCGCGGCGCGCAACCAGCCGACCCAACCGCCGACCACCGCACCATCGGCCACGGCATCCCCCGCGGCCGCAGCGACCACGCCGAGCGCGAACACCACCGCCAGCACGCTGTAACCGAGCGTCTGCCCGAGCGGCGACGTGCGCGGATACCCGTGCGTCACGACGAAGCCGGCCGCTGCCAGCACCAGCGCGCCGATGATCAGCCGCTGCCGCAGCGCGATCGCCCGCGCCGCCGCGCCCGGCAACTGCAGCCACGCCGCCGCCGCACCGCCGATCGCCAGCGCATCGAGCCGCGTCACGGTGAACGAATACACCGGATCCGGCCCCAGCCCGGCCGCCAGCATGCCGATGCGCACGCCGAGGATCGCCAGCGCGATCGCACCGCACCAGCGCAGCACCTGCCCGGCCGAGCGCCGATGCACCAGCAGCGGCCACAGCAGGTAGAACTGCTCCTCCACCGCGAGCGACCAGAAATGCGGGAACGCATGCGTCGCGCTGCCATAGGGCGCCGTCCAGTTCGACAGGTAGAGCCACAGCCACAGCTGCTGCGGCCGGTCGACCTCCCAGCGCGCCGGCATCGCGCCCAGCGCCGGCAGCACGATGAAGGCGAGCGCGAGCGTCGCGTAGTACAGCGGGAAGATCCGCAGCAGGCGCCGTCCGAAGAAGGCCTGGTAGTAGTTCGGCGCGTCCTGGGTCTGCAGCAGGATGCGCGTGATCAGGAAGCCGCTCAGCACGAAGAACAGCTGCACGCCGATCCAGCCCAGGTCGAACGCGAGCTCGAAGACCTTGCCGACAAGGCCGGACGGCCCTTCGAGGATCTGGAAGTTGTGGCACAGCACCAGCACGATGGCCAGGCCGCGCACGCCGTCGAGCGCGGGCAGGTGCTGCGGAATGCGCGCAGCGGGAGAGGAATTCATGGGGGACGTTCCGGGGTCGAGGCCGTTTGTAGCATCGCGCCGCGCCGCACGACACCCCGTATCCACGGGCCGCACCTCCGCCGGAACCCCGGATCGACCCCGGGCGGAAACCGGTTTCGGCAGGCTTACACTGCAGCGGCCCGCGACTTGCTAGCTCGCGGACCCAACAATCCCGTTCTCACACAACAGACCACCCCAGGGGTATCCATGACCGCATTGAACACCCGTCGCTTCCTGCAAACGGCCGGCCTGGCCGTCGCCGGCCTGCTGCTCGCTGCCTGCAGCAAGCAGGAGCCCACCGCCGCCGCACCGGCCGCCTCGGCACCGGCCGTCGTCGCCTCCGCACCGGCCCCGGCGCCCGCCAAGGTCTACGCCGTCGGCACCGACGCCGCCTACGCACCGTTCGAATCGCAGAACGAGAAGGGCGAGATCGTCGGCTTCGACATCGACGTCGTCACCGCCATCGCGAAGAAGGCCGGCATCGAGGTGAAGTTCACCAACACGCCGTGGGAAGGCATCTTCAACACGCTCGGCCAGGGCGACCGCGACCTGCTGGTCTCGGCCATCACCATCACCGACGAGCGCAAGCAGACGATGGACTTCGCCGGCCCCTACTTCGACGCGCAGCAGCTGATCGCCGTCAAGAAGACCTCGAAGATCTCGAAGTTCGACGACCTGAAGAAGCTGAAGGTCGGCGTGCAGACCGGCACCACCGGTGACGAGGTCGTCAGCAAGCTGCAGGGCAAGACCAGCACCAACATCAAGCGCTTCGAGTCGACCCCGCTCGCGCTGAAGGAGCTGGAAGCCGGCGGCGTCGACGCGGTCGTGGCCGACAACGGCGTGGTCATCAACTACGTCGCCAACAATGCCGACAGCAAGTTCAAGACGGTCGCCGACAAGGCCTTCGCGCCCGAGCAATACGGCATSGCCGTSAARAAGGGCAACGCCGAGCTGCTCGMCAAGCTGAACAAGGGCCTGGCCGACATCAAGGCCGACGGCACCTACGACCAGATCTACGCGAAGTACTTCGGCGCCCCGGCTGCGGCCGCGCCGGCCGCTTCGGCTGCCTCGAAGTAAACCCGCGCCGAGCCGGTCATGGATTTGCGCTGGGGCATTCTGGCCGGCTACGGGCCGCTCTTCCTGTCGGGCCTGTGGACGACGATCCTGCTGACGCTGATCGCGATCGGCGCCGGGCTGCTGCTCGGCGTCGCCCTCGGGCTGGTCAGCAGCTCGCGCGATGCGCCGCCGCCGAAGTCGGCGCCGGCGCGCTGGTTCCTGGCCGGGCTGCGCTCGCTCACGCTGGCCTACGTGACCTTCTTCCGCGGCACGCCGCTGTTCGTGCAGATCCTGCTGGTGCATTTCGCGCTGATGCCGGCGCTGATCCACCMGGACGGCGGGCTGCTGCTCAGCGGCGAGGCGGCGCGCGAGTTCCGCCAGAACCACGGCGCGTTCTTCTCCGGCGCGCTCGCGCTGACGCTGAACGCCGGCGCCTACATCTCCGAGATCTTCCGCGCCGGCATCCAGAGCATCCACCTCGGGCAGACCCAGGCCGCCTACAGCCTGGGCTTCACGCACCCGCAGGCGATGCGCTTCATCGTGCTGCCGCAGGCCTTCCGCCGCATGATGCCGGCGCTGGTCAACGAGGGCATCACGCTCATCAAGGACTCGTCGCTGGTGTCGGCGATCGGCCTGGCCGAGCTGGCGCTGGCCGCCCGCACCGTGGCCGGCACCTACTCCCGCTACTGGGAGCCCTACCTCGCGATTTCGGCGCTGTACCTCGTGCTGACCCTGCTGCTCTCGATGCTGGCCAAACGCCTCGAGGCCCCGGCTCACCTGCGCGGGCGCTGAGCGCTGCGGCTTCGGCCGCGCGTCAATGTCGTTTGATGACAACGTTTCGGGCGGCGTTTCGCGTGTTCGAGCCTTCGGTTTTCCATATCGAAGCCTCCGCCGCATAACATTTGCGTCTTGCACCTTCAAGACAAAAGCAATGGGTGCAGCAGATACACGCCATCCCCAACCCCAAGGAAAGCATCCATGAAACGCTCCCTCATCGTCGCCGCCGTGGCCACCGTTGCCGCCGGCGCCTCGTTCGCACAAAGCAGCGTCACCATCTACGGCCGCCTGAACGACTCGATCGAAAACCAGAAGACCGGCGACGTCAAGAAGACCGTGCTGCAGAACAATGCATCGCGTATCGGCTTCAAGGGCGTCGAAGACCTGGGCGGCGGCCTGAAGGCCGGCTTCCAGCTGGAACACGGCTTCAACGCCGACAACGGCACGCAAAGCCAGACCGCCTTCTGGGCCCGCCAGTCGGAAGTGTTCCTGCAAAGCGCCGCGCTGGGCACGATCCGCCTGGGCAACTTCACGAGCGAGTCGTACTACGCGACGGCCGACTACGTGAGCATGCACAACCACGACACCGGCACCTCGTCGGACGCGCTGTACAACTACGTCATGCGCGACACGAACAAGGTCGCTTACCGCGCCCCCGAGTTCGTGAAGAACCTGTCGCTGGAAGCCGCCGTGTCGGCACCGGAAGGTGCTGCGGGTGCCGAGAAGGCCTATGACTTCGCCGCCAACTACTCGGTCGGCGACCTGGCCCTGGGTGCCGGCTTCTCGAAGAACAAGGATGACAAGCAGTTCGGCGTTCGCGCGCTGTACACGCTGGGCGCCTTCACGTTCGGCGGCTACTACCAGCGCGCCGAGCTGGGCACCAGCTTCGCTCCRAACGACGGCAAGATCAACGTCGTCCGCCTGTCGGGCATGTACGCTGTCGGCGCTTCGGAATTCCACCTGAACTTCGGCCTGGCCGGCAAGGTCGACGGCAACGGCGACACCGATGCCAAGCAAGCCACCGTGGCCTACAACTACAACCTGAGCAAGCGCACCAAGGTCTACACCTTCTACACGAAGGTCGACAACAAGGCCAAGGCTGCTTACTCTGTCGCCAAGGCCGGCGACGACTTCAGCTCGTTCGCTGTCGGCATCCGCCACAACTTCTGATCCTTGCTCCCGCAAGGTCGAAGCCGAAAGGCCGGTCGAAAGACCGGCCTTTTTTGCTTTCAGCCCAGGAAGTAGCGCTTCAGGCCGGCCAGCACCATCTCGACGGCGATCGCCGTCAGCACCAGCCCCATCAGCTTCTCGATCGCCGAGACGACCGAGTCGCCCAGCAGCCGGCGGATGCGGTCGCACAGCATCAGCACCACGCCCGACACCGCCATCGCCGCGGTCAGCGCCGCCACCCAGTCGAGCAGGCGATCCGGCTGGCGCGAGGCCAGCAGCAGCACGGTGGCCATCGCCGACGGCCCCGCCAGCAGCGGCACCGCGAGCGGGAAGATCAGCGGCTCCCGGCCCTCGGTCGTGCCGTACACGCCGCCTTCGTGGCTGAAGATCATCCGGATCGCGACCATCAGCAGGATCACGCCGCCGGCCACTTCGAGCGAACGCTCCGACAGGTGCATCACCCGCAGGAAGCCGTTGCCGAAGAACATGAAGAAGAACAGCACGCCGAACGCGATGCCCACCTCGCGCATCGCGACCCAGCGCCGCCGGTGCTTCGGCACCTCGCGCATGATCGGGATGAAGATCGGCAGGCTGCCCAGCGGATCGAGCACCAGCAGCAGCAGGACGAAGGCCGACAGGAAACTGTGGTCCATGCTCAGCGGCCTCGCCAGAAGAGGGCGTCCAGCTCCTTCATCGTGATCTGCCGCCAGGTCGGCCGGCCGTGGTTGCACTGGTCGGAGCGCTCGGTGCGCTCCATGTCGCGCAGCAGCGCATTCATCTCGTCGATCGTCAGCTGCCGGTTCGCACGCACCGCGCCGTGGCAGGCCATCGTCGACAGCAGCTCGTCCTGCGCGCGCTGGATCACGCTGCTGGCGTCGTACTGCGACAACTCGGCCAGCACGCTGCGTGCGAGCTCGACCACGTCGCCGCCGACGAGCGCCGCCGGCTGCGAACGCACCGCCAGCGTCGTGGCCGACAGCGCCGAGACATCCAGCCCCAGCGTGCGCAGGTTGTCGGCTTGCGCCTGCGCGGTCGCGATCTCCTGCGCGGTGGCGGCGAAGGTGGCCGGGATCAGCAGCGGCTGGCTCTCGATCGCCGCGCTGCCGAGGCTGGCCTTCAGGCGCTCGTAGACGATGCGTTCGTGCGCCGCATGCATGTCGACGACCACCAGGCCGTGGCTGTTCTCGGCCAGCACGAACACGCCGCCGATCTGCGCGACGGCACGGCCGAGCGGCCATTCGTCGCGCTGGAAATCGATGGCGGATGCTGCCGAGGCTGGCACCGGGGACGGTGCCGCAGCGAGCGGCGCAGGGCGCGCGGCCGGTGCCGGTTCACCACCGCCCCACAGCGTCGCCACCTGCTGCAACCCGAGCGCACCCTGCACCTGCGGGCGCATCGGCTGTGGCGAGAAGCCGCCACCGCCGAACGACGACGGACGCGCCGCCGGCACGGCCGCATACCCGGCCAGGTGCTCCGACGCGAGCAGCACGCCCGCCACGCCGCCGGCCTCGTCACCCGCCGCCGAGGCGGCACGCGGTGCGGCCAGCGCGCCCTCCACCGCCCGCCGCACCGCCTGGTGCACCTCGCGCGAATCGCGGAAGCGCACCTCGATCTTGGTCGGGTGCACGTTCACGTCGACGCGGTCGGGCGCGATCTCGATGAACAGCACATACGCCGGCTGGCGCCCGCCGTGCAGCACGTCTTCGTAGGCGGAGCGCACGCCGTGGGCGATCAGCTTGTCGCGCACGTAGCGGCCGTTGACATACACGTACTGCTGGTCGGCGCGGGCACGGGCCGCGGCCGGCGTGCCGGCGCGCCCGGTGATGCGCATCGGCCCCGCCTCCAGCATCACCTCGCAGCTCTGCTCGACGAACTCGTCGCCCATCACGTCGCGCACGCGCTGCGCCTGCGTCGCGCGGCGCCATTGCTGGGACAGCTTGCCTTCGTGCCAGACCGCGAAGCCGGCGTCGGGCCGGGCCAGCGCATGGCGGCGCACCGCATCGAGGCAGTGCGCGAACTCGGTGGCGTCGGTCTTCAGGAACTTGCGGCGCGCCGGCGTGCTGAAGAACAGCTCGCGCACCTCGACGCTGGTGCCGATGCCGCGTGCCGCCGGCACCAGCTCGCCGGAACGCGCATCGATGCGCTGCGCATGCGGCGCGCCCTCGGTGCGGCTCGCGATGGCGAGTTCGGCGACCGACGAAATGG